>NZ_JBHTVA010000013.1:57534-75966 GCF_042793325.1 Embleya sp. NPDC056575 | reverse complement strand
GGGGGGGGGGGGGGCCCGGGGGGGGGGGGGGGCCCGGCCCCCGGGGGGGGGGGGGGGGGGGGGGCGCGCCCCCCGCCCCCCCCCCCCCCGCCGGCGGTGCCGGTATCGCCGAGCGGCCCGGCCACCGGCGGGACCCGCCCGGTTCCCAAGGGCCTGCCGATGTCCGCGCACACCCACGCGGTCTGGACCGCGATGGCCCGCCTGCCCACCCGCGCCCCCGTGGTGGCGCTGACCGCGCCCGCCGGCGGAGTGGGCGTGTCCACGCTCACCGCCGCGCTGGGCGCGCTGTTGGCCTTGGCCGCGCCCGAGGCGGCTCCGCCGCTGGCGATCGACGCCGGCACCCGGGCGTGGAGCGGTCTGCCGGCGCGCGTCGGCTCGTCGGGTGAGGCGACGTTCAACGACCTCCTCGTCCGGGAGGGCCCGGAGGCGATGTCCCACCACGAGGCGCGGGCCTGCATGCAACTCGGCCCGACGGGGCTGGAGATGCTCGCCGGCGAGTCCCGGCCCGGGCTCGACGGGGCGCGGCCGCCGATGAGCGCGGGGGCGCTGTACCGGGTGCTGGCCCGGCTGCGCGGCGCGTATCCGCTGGTCCTGGTGGACGCCCCGGCTGCGGGCGACCCCGTGTGCGAGCAGGCGCTGCGACGCTCGACGACCGCCGTGCTGGTGGCGCGGGCGAGCAGCGACGGGACGGAGCACGCGCTGGCGTTCCTGGCGTGGTTGCGCTCGCTGGGCCACGACCGGCTGGTGGACGGCGCGGTGGTGGTGGTCAACGAGGTCGCACCGGGTCCGCCGCGCGAGGTGCGGGCGGGGGAGCGGGTGCTCGCGCGGCAGGTGCGCGCGGTGGTGCGGCTGCCCTACGACCGCGAGTTGGCGAAGCCGGAGCCGGTGCGTCCGATGGCGCTGGGCAAGGCCGCCCGCGGCGCCCTGTTGGAGATCGCCGCCGCCGTGGTGGCGGGTTGGGAATCGACCGCGTCCGCGCAGGCGGGCCCCACGAATGCGAAGGAAACGACATGAACTCTCTGACACACGCTTTCCTGCGGGTGCACGCCACGCTGGCGTATCCGGCGGATGACCCCAAGCCCAATCCGTCGCCCAGCGGCGGCACCGGCACGGGGACGAACTTCGACTACCACAAGTTTCACCCCGATTCGACCGCGGTTCCGCAGAGCGGGGTGCTGGACACCATCGCCAACGGCATGTTGTGGATCGGGTTCTCGATGGCCATCGCCGCCCTGGCCGGCGGCGCGATCATGTGGATGGTGGGGCCGATCTTCGGCAGTCACCACGTGTCCGCGCAGGGCAAGACGTTCATGTGGAAGGCCTTGGGCGGCGTCGCCATCCTGGGTGCGTCCGGGGCGATCTGCAAGTTCGTCGTGGAAATGGTGGCCAAGTGAGGGGCGGGCGCCGAGCGGGCGTGGGATACACGTCCGCGCACGCCGGTCGGCCGCGTCCGCTCGTGGTATTGGTGATCGCGGCGCTCGTTGCGGGTCTGGCGGGCGGGGCCTGGTACTGGGGGCGCAGTTCGGCGCAGGCCGACGCCCCGGCGTCCGATGTGGCCGGGCCGGCGGGCGCCGGCGGTGGTAAGCCCGGATCCGCCGGAACCCCGGCCGGCGCGCCGTGGATACCGGTGCGGACGAGCCAGGCGCCGTCGTACCCGAACACGACCGAAGGCGCGGGACAGGCCCTGGCCGCCTACCTGCGCAACGTCTTCGCGTTGAGCACCGGTCCGCGCGCGGCGGGGGTGGAGTACGCGCGTCGGATCGTCCTGGCCGGCACCCCCCAAGACCAGATCGACCGGCTCGCCGCGTCGACGTTCTCCAGCGATCGCCCGGGCGCGGTCAACCAGTTCGTGCCTCTGCGGGTGGTCACGCAGAGCGAGCCGGACGGGCAGGTCAGGGCGCTGGTGTGGGGGCTGAACCTGGTCGGGTTGAAGACCGATGGTCATACGCCGGAGATGACGCCGATGTCGTCGTGGATGACGATGGGTGCCCGCGTGCGGTGGGTGGACGACGGATGGCGGATCGTGCTGTTGAACGAGCCGCAGCCCGGGCCGGTGCCCGCGACGGTCGGACAGCCGGACTCCGCCGATCGGTTCACGGTCGTCTTGGCCGCGTCGGGGGTGGCGGGCGATGGTCCGTGACCGCGTGCTGCGCCGGGTGGTTGTGCTGCTGGTGTTCGTCGTGGTGGCCAGCTTGCTCGGGGCGGGGAGTTCGCGGGCGGCGGATCCGCCACCGAACCCCAATCCTTCCGAATATCCGGATATGCATTCCGCGTGGCCGGAGGTGGGTTGGCTGCCCAGCATGGACTGCTCCTTGATGTCGATCAAGGAGAAGAAGGAACAGTGCAAGAAGTACGGCTTGGGGACCCCGCGCGGATTCCTCGGCTTGGACGGGAAGATCCACTGCGAGGTCCTGCCGTCGGATCACAAGCTCGCCAAGAAATGTGATCCGCTCAAGATCCGCGAGGAGATCACCGGCGGTCGTATCAAGGACCTGCCGCCGCCGGCTCCGGCCAAGCCTCCACCGGACCCGAGACTCCCGGTCCGCGCCAGTGCGCTGAACATGGCGTGGCCGGACGTGTCGTGGATCAAGGTCAACACGATCGACTGTGCGGGCTCCTCGCCCGAGGTCTACGACCAGTGCCGGAAGTACGGTCTGCTCACGCCTGTCGGCTTCCTGGGTTGGGACGGCAAGGTGCACTGCGAGCTGTTGCCGGACGGGCACGCGCTGGTCGGGAACTGTGATCCGGCCGCCATCCGCGCGCTGATCACCGGTGGTCGCACGACCGATCCCAATGTCGTGGCCCCGGGTTCGCAACCCGAGTTGCGCAAGGTGTTCGAGGGACTGAGCAAGGCCTGGCCCACGATCACCTGGATCAAGGACGACACCGTGATGCCCTGCGGCCCGCAGGCGCCGAGGCCGTCGACGGACTGGAGCGCCTGCAACATTTACGGCCGATATCCCGGATTGTTGGGCGCGGACGGGAACGTCCACTGCGAGGTGGTTCCCAAGGGTGACCCGCTGGCGTCGACGTGTGACCCTGTCAAGCTCAAGACGGTGTTGCTCGACAAGAGTGGCAAGTCGGTCGATATCCCCCTGGGGGACTTCCTTTCGGACGTCAAGGACACCGCCAAGACGATTGTCTCGGTCCCGGGCAAACTGTTGAAGCTCCCCGGGGCTTTCGCCGGCTGGCTCATGAAGAAGGGCCTGGACCAACTCGTCAGGGCGGCGGCGGAGAGCGCCGCGACGTTGTTCGCGAAGGTGGCGGAGTTCATCTTCAAGGCCACCGCCCCGGATCTGCAGGGCGTCGCCTTCATGCGGGTGTACAACGCGGTGTCCGCCGTGATGTTGGCGCTGGTGTTCGTCTTCTTCGTCGCGGCGGTGCTCTTCAACATCGTCTCGGACAAGTTCGGGCACCTACCCGCGTCGGTGGGCGGTCTGATCCGCGCGGTCTTGGGGATCTGTCTGGCGGCCAAGGTCGCCGACCTGATGGTGCAGTTGTCCGATGCCTGTACGACGTCGCTCCTGGGTTCGGACGCCGCCACGCTCACGTGGAGTTCGCAGGCGTTCGCGGATCAACTGGGCGACATGGCGGGCACCTCGGGCATGGCGATCGTGGTGTTGCTGGCGTCGATCTTCGCGATCATCGGGCTGATCGCGCTGATGGTGATCATGCTCGTCCGGAGCATCGAGATGTACGCGGGCGCGCTGTTCGGGGCGATCGCGATGGTGGGCCAGGCACATCCCCACACCCGCAGCTGGGCTCGCAAGTGGTTCTGGAACTTCACGGCGTTGGCGTGGAGCAAGTTCGTGATCGCGGCCCTGTGGCTGCTCGCGGGGAACCTGATCAGTCAGGGCGACTCCCTGGTGGCGGTCCTCAGCGGCGTCGGAATGATCTGGATCATGGTCTACTCGCCGTTCGCGCTGATGAAGATGTTCTCCTTCGTCGACGCGCAGGGCACCGGGATCGGCTCGGACGTCGGCGGCAAGATGGCGAACGCCGCCAAGAAGGCGGCGTTCGGCGAGGACGGCGAGGGCGACTCCACCCCCGCGACGCCGGCCGGTGAGGAGAAGGCACCGGGTGGTGGGGAGAAGGCACCGGGTGCCTCGCCCGCGTCGCAGATGGACGCCAACGTGACGGACGTGGAGTCGGGGATGGGCGGCGAGTCCGACGATGACGCCACCGACATGGACACGGACGACGAGGGTTCGGCGTTGAGCGGGGGATCCGCCGGAAACGGCGCGGACGGGTCGACGGACCCGCTGGGCACGACGCCCGAGGAGGACCAGGGCCCCGGCCCCGACGAATCACCGGATGTGCCGGAAGACGGGAACGATCCCGATTCGCTGAACCCGGGAGGGGACATGGCGGACGAGGCGATGGGCCCACTGACCGGCGGCGCGGGTCCGGGCTCCGGATCCTCCTCGGAGAACGAGCAGATGGCCGCTGACGTCGCCCTCGCCGGTGCCGGGGTCGCCGGCGGCTACCGCGGCGGGAGCGGCTCGGCGGGCGTGGGCAGTTCGGGCGGCCTCTCCGTCGGGTCCTCCCCGACCCCCGACCCCCCGTCGGACCCGGTCCCGGGCAACGGACACGACAGCCACAGCGGCAATGAGGCATGGGGGGTGCGATGAGGTTCAAGTTCTCGCCGCTGGAGTCGCGCGGTGTGCTGATGGGGTTCACCCTCGGCAGGTTGGGTGCGCTGGTCGCGGCGCTGCTGGGTGGTGTGGCCATCATCAGATCCGATAACTGGCCGCTGAGGATCATCTGGATCGCCGTCACCGGCATCTTCCTGGTCATCGCGATGGCCCGCTGGAGCGGTCGGTCGCTCACCGCCTGGGCACCGGTGATCTGGGCCTACCTCGCCCAGCGCGGCATGCGCCAGAACGTCTACCGGGGTGGCCCGTTCGCGCGCAACGGCGTCCAGGAGCACATGGAGTTGCCCGGGGCGTTGGCCGGTTGCGTGTGGTTGCCGGCGCGGGCGCCGGACGGGCAGCGCGAGGTCGGGTTGATCCACGACCGGCACGCGCGCCACGTGGTGGCGGTGCTGCGCTGCCAGGGCACCAACACCATCCTGGAGGACTCCTCGTTGCAGGAGCGCCGGGTGGTGGACTGGGGTTCGGTGATGCGCTCGTTCGGCGACGACGAGTCGCTGGCGTCGTGGTCGGTGATGGAGCGGACCGTTCCCGACGGCGCGAACCGGGCGCAACGTTTCATCCGGACCCGGATGGTGCGCCCGGACACGCTCGCCGCGACGTCGTTGAAGCAACTCGTCGCGGCCTCGGCGCCGTCCACGTTGCGGCACGAGGTGTACCTGGCCGTGCGGTTCGACCTGGCGCGGTTGTCCGCGCAGGTCAAGGAGGCCGGCGGGACCGACGCGGCGATCGCGGCGGTGGTGGTGGACGCGTTGGGGGCGCTCGAACAGGGCGTGCTGGACGCGGGTGTGGGCACGGAGGGCTGGTTGTCCCCGCGCGGCCTGGCTGCGGTGTTGCGCACCCAGTTCGACCCCGGCGACCTGACCACGCTCGAGGCGCGCGGCGTGGACGGGGAGGGCGCCGCCGAGGGGGTGGATCCGCGTCTGGCCGGGCCGGCCGCGACCGAGTCGCACTGGGCGTACTTCCGGCACGACTCGGGCTGGTCCCAGACGGTGTGGGTGCACCAGTTGCCGGTGCGCGAGGTGGGTCGCAACTGGCTGACGCCGGTGCTCAACCAGACCTCGTGCCGGCGGTCGGTGACGCTGGTCGCCCAGCCGCTGTCGACAGCCAAGGCCGAGGCGATGTCGCGGCGGCAGATGGTCGCGCACGAGGGCGACCGGCGTACCCGGCAGAAGCTCAAGTTGGTCGAGGGCGCCCGACAGCGTCAGGAGGCGCGGGCGGCCTCGCGCGAGGACGAGGAGGTCGCGGCCGGGTTCACCCGGGTCCGCTACTCGATGTTCGTCACGGTCACCGCGGTGGACGTCGCCGCGCTGGAGAAGGAGATGCGGGTGGTGCGCCGCAAGTTGTCGCAGGCGGGTTGCGAGTCGGTGGTGCTGTACGGGGAGCAGGACCAGGCGTTCCTGGCGGGCGCGTTGCCGCTGGCGTACGGGCTGGCCCCGATGCGGGGGGTGATCTGAGTGGCGCGTGGTGAACGCGGCCTGGTCCGCGAGGGCAATCGGGCCGACGAGTTGCGCCGCCTGGCCGAGTCCCGCGACGAGGAGCGGGCGAGCCGGCGGCTGGAACGGCGGCGCTCGCGCGCCGAGTCGGCGTGGGAGAAGCTGACCGGGCCGCCGCCGGCCGACGGCCGGGGAACGTTCGGCCGGGCGGCGGGCCGGGTCGCCCGGCGCATGCGGGTGCAGCCGCACACCACCACCACCGCGCACCTGCGCTCGTGGTTCCCGTTCACCAACGACGCCGGTCTGGCGGTGGACGGGCCGCTGATCGGGTTCGACGTGTTCTCCCGGACGGCGTTCACGTTCTCGGTGCACGAGCTGTACCGGGCCGGGTTGTTGACCGCGCCGAACGTGGTGGTCATCGGCGAGATCGGGTCGGGCAAGTCGTCGCTGCTGAAGTGCCTGGTGTTCCGCAACGTGCCGTTCGGGGTGAAGTTCTCGATCAGCGCGGACATCAAGGGCGAGTACGGGCCGCTGGCCGCGGCGACCGGGGTGACGCCGCTGCGGGTGGGCCCGGGGTTGTCCGCGCGGATGAATCCGCTCCAGGGGGTGCGGCGCGCGCCCGGCCAGACCGAGGAGGCGTGGCTGGCCCACCAGCGCACCCGCCGACTGCTCCTGGTCGAGGGCCTGTTGGAGATCGAGAAGGGGCAGCGCCTCACCGACGCGGAGCGCACCGCGGTCACCTTCGGGATGGACGCGCTCACCCGCGAACACGACGGCACCAGCGCGGCGCGGCGCGGCGATCCGACGCTGGGGCAGTTGCTGGAGGGCATGAGCGATCCGCACCGGTGGCGCACGGACGCGGCGCGGATCAGCGTCGATCCGCAGCGGTTGCTGGAGAACGCGTCCAACGCGCGGATGGCGCTGTACCGGATCGTGCACGGCCCGCTGTCGGGGATCTTCGACGGCGCGTCCACGTCGAGTCTGGACTTCACCGCCGACGGCACCGTGCTCGACCTGTCCGCGATGCGCTCCTCGGACGAGATGACGGCGATGGCGATGACGTGTGCCCAGTCGTGGCTGGAGGCGGAGTTGTCGCGGCCGGACGGGGAGCAGCGCATCGTCGTCTACGACGAGTTCGCGTTGATCGCGCGTTATCTGCCGCTGGTGCGGCGGTTGCGGGAGCAGTTCAAGATCGCCCGGGCGTACGGGATGTCGAACGTGATCGGGTTCCACCGCTTCTCCGACCTGGCGGCCGTCGGCGACGGGGACAGCGAGATCGTGCGGATGGCGCGCGGGCTGATCGAGGACACCGGGGTGCGGATCTCCTATCGGCAGTCGGAGGGCAGCCTGGCTCAGGCGCGGGAGTTCCTGGGCACCTCGGATGTGGTGACCGACCTGCTCAAGCGGCTCAAGCAGGGGGTCGCGGTGTGGAACATCGGTACCCAATATCACGTGGTCAAGCACCGGTTGAGCCGGATCGAGAAGGAGATGGTCCAGACGGACAGCCGGATGACCCACGTGGGGGAGACCGCCGACGGCCGGGCGCCGGAGCCGGGCGCGGACGGGAGCGACGCGGTGTCGACGGCGTCGGGGGTGGGCGTGTGAACCGGGCCGAGGGCGGGATGAAGGGTCGGACCAAGGGCAAGATCACCGCCGGTGAGCCCGAGGAGATCCGGGCCCGGGTGCTGTTGGGGTTGTGCACGTTGGCGCTGGGCGCGGTGGTGGTGTGGACGGCGTGGCTGGCCGGGCAACTCGCGGGTGTGTTCGCCCGCGGGGCCTGGCCGGACGCGGGACCGGGCAGCGCGCCGTCGATCGTGATCCGCTGGGTCGCCCACGTGGGCGACCCCCGGGCGGCCTGGCCCGCCGCGGCCCGCGCCGACGTGGGCGGGCCGGTGGCGGTGTACGCGGTGTTGGCGGTGCTGCTGGGCGCGATCACCGGCGGCCTCGGCTGGGTGGTGTGGCGGCTGCGGGCCCGCATCGGCGGGCGGCGTCCGGGATTCGCCAGTGCCGCCGACATCGACGGCCTGCTCTCGACCGAGGCCGTGGTGGCCAAGGCCGCGGTGGTGCGGCCCTCGCTCGCGGGCCGCAAGGGTGTGGAGCCGGGGGAGGTGGCGTACTCGCTGGGCCGCGAGGCCGGTACCCGGCGTCCGCTGTGGGGGTTGTACGAGTGGTCGGGGCTGCTGGTGGCGGCCGAGCGCATGGGCAAGACGATGTTCTACATCGTCGACCGCATCCTGGGCGCCCCCGGCGCGGTGATCACCACCAGCACCCGCCTGGACACCCTGCCCGTCACCCACGCGGCCCGGGCCCGCCTCGGTCCGGTGTACGTGTTCGACCCGCAGCACATCACCTCCGGGATGGACCGGCTGCGCTGGTCCCCGGTGGCCGGCTGCGCGGACCCGCTGGTCGCCATCCAGCGCTCGGCCGGATTCGTCGCCGGATCGGGGGTGGCGGGCAAGAACGTGGAGAACGGCGAGTTCTTCGCCGGCATGGCCACCGCCGTGCTCCGCGCCTACCTGCACGCGGCCGACCTCGGCGGCTGCACCGTGCGCGCGGTCCTGGAGTGGTCGATGAACCCGGACGACCGCACCCCGGTGAGCATCCTGCGCACGCACCCGGACGCGGCGCCGATGTGGGCCGACCAACTCGCCGAGCTCCAGGCGTCGGATCCGCGCCTGCGCGGCAGCGTGTGGGCGGTGGTGCAGCGCGCGTTCGACGCGTTCGCCGACCCGCGCGTGTTGGCCGGCTGCGACGTCGCCTCGAACGAGGCGTTCGACGCGGCCGACTTCCTCAGGCGCAAGGGGACGTTGTACATCCTGGGCTCGCGCAGCTCGCAGATCTCGGTGGCGCCGCTGATCTGCGCGTTCATCGAGGACATCGTGCGCGTCGCGCAGGACCTCGCGCAGCGCTCGGTGGGCTCGCGCCTGGACCCGCCGCTGTCGCTGGTGCTGGACGAGTGCACGAACATCGCGCCGATCCCGTCGTTGCCGAACCTGATGTCGGACGGCGGCGGCAAGGGCATCACCACGATCGCGGCGATGCAGTCGCGCTGGCAGGCGCGGGCCCGGTGGGAGGAGGCCGGCGCGGCGGCGATGTGGGAGACGTGTTCGGTCAAGCTGATCCTGGGCGGCCTGTCGGACCCGGCGGACCTGGGGAACCTGGCCGAGATGTCCGGGCAGTTCGACGAGTACACCCCGGGCGACAGCTACAACGAGGGCCGGATGACGTTCAGCCGCTCGGTGCGCAGGGTGCCGGTGTTGGAGCGGTCCGACATCCGTCAACTGCCGGTCGGACACGCGCTGTTGTTCACCCGCAACCTGCCGCCGATCGAGACGGTGCTGACGCCGTGGTGGGAGCGCGAGGACGCGAAGGAACTCGCGGAGTCGCGGGACGCGATGTACGCCCGGATGGGCATCGCGGGGGGTGTCGCCGGATGAGCACCGCGGCGGGGCAGGCGGACGAGGAGTATCTGGCGGAACTCGAGAGCCTGCTGCTGCGGTTGGCCGAACAGCAGCAGAGTGTGGTGGCGCGGCTGCAGGCACTGGAGGCGGCCGGGGGCGGGGGCGGGGGTGGCGCGGGGGCCGCGGGGGAGGGGCCGGTCGCGGCGGACTACGACTGGCGGGTGCTGGACGCGGACGCGACCCGGGAGGCGTGGGAACGTCTGATCGACTGGGTGGAGTGGCTGGTGTCGGTGTTCCCGGTGGCCGACGTGCTGCCCGGGTGCTGGTACGAACACCCGGTGCTGGTATGGGAGTTGACCGCACTGCGGCTGGCGTTCACCGATGCCTACGAGGTGCCCGACGCGCCGCGCGGGGCGCCGCTGGGCTGGATGGAGGCGCTGCAGCGGGCGCACGGGCGGTGGCGGATGTGGGACCAGCACAAGTGCGCGGGCGCGGGGCGGCACAAGGCGGGGCACGCGTCGGCGGTGTGGGCGCAGGGGTGGGCCGAGCGCGCCCGGGAGTCGGGGGCGGCGGCGTCGGGGGTTCGGCCGGCGGAGGTGGGCGGGTGAGGGGCCTGCGCGCCGCGGCGGCGATCGTGCTGGCGGGAGTGTGCGCGAGCGGGTGCGCGTTCCCGGGCGGTACACCGGAGACCGGGCCCGGGGGCGCCGCCGCCGGGACGACCCGGCCGGCGCCCACCCGTCCCCCGGCATCCACCGGGACGGCCGCCCCGCCGGCGTCGACCTCGTCCGAGCCGCCGCCCACCAGGACGATCCCGCCGCCCGTGTCGGCACGGTCCGGCGTGGACTTCGCGGATCCGGCGGCGGTCGCGGCGGCGTTCGCCGAGGTGTACCTGTCCTACCGCTGGGATCAGGACCCGCCTTCGTGGCAGCGCGAGTTGGCGCGTTTCGCCACCGAGGCCTGCCTCCGGAGCCTGCCGCCCTCGGGCGCGACCTCCGCTCGCGGGAACGCCGGGTGGCGGGCCTTCGCCGCCAAACGCGGCGTGGTCACCGTCCGCGTCGACCACGCCCAGGTGGTCCCGGCCGCGCCGAACGGCCCGGACACGGTCTTCGTCCAGGTGAGCGCCTGGCAGGTGATGGCCCGCGACGGCGAGGTGAACCGGGAGGACCCGGCGCCGCTGAGCGTCGAACTGCGCCGCGCGAGCGACGGCACATGGCGCGTGGCGCGGGCCACTTCCCTCTGAGCACGACCGGACCGAAGCCGGCGTGAACCCGGTTCCCTCATCCACTTCGTGCGGCTGTCACCCACCCCACCGCCCGACCACTTACTCATCTGCTTGCTCGCACACAAATTCGGGGGTTCGGCGGTGGTGCGTTTCGTGGTGTCCGTACTGGCCGGGATGCTGCTGTTCATCGTGCTGATTCCGGTCCTGCTCTTCGGCGACGACGGTGGCGGCGGCGCGGCGTTCGCCGGTACGGGGGGCGCCCTGCGGGAGGACGCCAAGATCCCCGCCGAGTACCGCCCGCACATCGAGCAGGCGGCCCAGCAGTGCCCGCAGCTCACCCCGGCACTGCTCGCGGCCCAGCTGAAACAGGAGAGCGAATGGAATCCGCGCGCGGTGAGCGAGGTCGGCGCCCAGGGCCTGGCGCAGTTCATGCCCGGCACCTGGACCTCCTACGGCGTCGACGGCAACGGCGACGGCCGCAAGGACCCGTTCGACCCGATCGACGCCATCCACTCCATGGCCAACTACGACTGCGTGGTGGTCAAGGAGGTCGCCGGCATCCCCGGCGACCCGATCGATCTGATGCTGGCGGCCTACAACGCCGGCCCGTACGCGGTCCGGAAGTATCAGGGCGTCCCGCCGTACGCGCAGACCCAGGAGTACGTGCGCATCATCAAGGCCTCCGCGGCCGAACTCGCCGCACCGCTCGCCGCGACCGGCGAGGGCATCACGGCGATCATCGCCTGGGCCCAGCAGCAGTTGGGCACCTCGTACTCCTACGGCGGCGACTGCACCGACGCGCACGGAACAGACATGGCCCGCCACTGCGACTGCAGCAGCCTGATGCAGATGGCGTACCTGCGCGGGGCGGGACTGAAGCTGCCCCGGGACACATACGGCCAGATCGACGCCGGCCCGAAGGTCACCGGGCAGCCGCTGCTGCCGGGCGATCTGGTCTTCCCGAACACGGGCCACGTGGGCATGTACGTCGGCTCGATCCCCGGCTTCGGCGACGACACGATCATCGAGGCGCCCAAGACCGGCTTCAACGTGCGCTACGCCCACTTCCGCGACTCCGGCTACTGGTCCAAGGGCGTGGTCGTACGCCCCTCGGTCCTGGCCCAACTCGCCACCGCCCCACCGGCGAACGGGGGAGGCGGTGAGGGGGAGGGCGGCTGGACCCTCCCGCTGGCCTCGTACACCCTGACCGCCCGCTTCGGCCAGTCCGGCGACCGCTGGGCCAACAACCACACCGGCCTGGACTTCGCGGCAGACGAGGGCACCAACGTGCGAGCGGTGGGCGCCGGCGAGATCGTCGAGGCGGGCTGGGCGGGCGCGTACGGCAACCGCCTCGTGCTGCGCCACCCCGACGGCACGGTGACCTGGTACTGCCACCTGTCCTCGTTCGTCCGCTCCCAGGGCGGCGTGCAATCCGGCGAAACCATCGCCAAGGTCGGCGCGACGGGCAACGTCACCGGCCCCCACCTGCACCTGGAGGTCCGCCCGGGCGGCGGCGCCCCGATCGACCCCTACACCTGGCTCCAGGGCAAAGCCCTGAAACCGTGACCGACCCACCACCACCCATCAGCAAGGAGAACCGCGATGACCAACTCCCCTCACCAGCGGCAACGCCGAGCCGAAGCCACCCGCATCCTCACCGCCCTCGAAGCCTGGTCCCGCACCCACTTATCCGACGCACAACGCCGCGGCGACCGCCCCGCGATCGCCCACTGGACCCGCGAATCGAACATGTACACCCACGCCCTCCGCTCCCTCCCCGCCTCCGACGCCGAACGCCTCGAGGAACTCATCACCACCCACGGCCCCTTGGCCCAAGAAATCACCCGCCCGTGACCGGCCCCGAACCCAACACCTCGGCCCCCACAGGCAGACGCGCATATGCGCACGGGATCCGGGCACGGTCCGACCGTGCGCCACCTCGAGGAGCGGTACCGCACGACCGCGACCGCCGCCGGCCACCACCAGGCGTGGGCCGACGAGCACCGCCGCCGCGCGGACGACGCCCGCACCCGGTGGCGCAAACTCGAACGCCTCGGCCGGCTCGGGCTGTGGCACGTCGGCCTCACCCGCGCGCAGGTCGCCGCCGACACCACCACCGCGCACCGCGCCGTCGCCCGCGCGGCCGCCGGTGCCGAGGCCGACGCCGCCCGTACCGAGGCGCAGGCCGACCTCGACCGCGCCCGAGGCCTGCGCGAGGAGGCCGCGCTGCGCGCCTACATGCCTGCGGAGCGGCCCGCCGCCGAAGACGCCATCCGCGTCGACCCGGCCACGCTCCCGCCGACGACGCCTCGCCCTCACCCTCGCTGCGACCCTCCTGGTGGGGATGACCACCGGCGCGGGCCAGGAACTCGGCCACCGCCTGGTCATGAACGTTCCCGAAGCCATACGCGCCGCCGTCGAATGGATGTGAGCCCCCGCCACTCCGACGGGAGAACACACCGGCCGTCCGCCGACGCGGCCACTGCCATCCACGGGCTCACCTGCCCGGTGCGCTGCTGGCCCGCCCGGCAGGCCGCCGCTGACCTCGTCGACGGCCCCGCGTTCCGCGCGGTCGACCAGCCGCCCAGGCGCGTGGCCTTCGCGGCGTGTGTGTTCGTCGGGGGTGTTCGCGCCGCCGTACACACTCAGCGCGATCATTGCCGCCGCGAGTTGTTCGGCACTGACCCAAGGTCGCTTCCTCAGGTTCGTCGTTCGCGTTCGCCACGCTACCGAGGCGGACCCTTGTGGATCCGGCGAACGCCCCATCATTGGACAGATGAGTATGCAGCGGTCCCGGGGCACGTGCGGTGTGCGGCCGCCGGGTCACATTCACCGATAACCACGACGTGTGGCGTCACGACTACCCCGGCGACGCCTGGCGCCTCGCCAGCGCACCCATCTCCTGCCGGGGCTCTTGGCTCCCGTCGCCGAGGCCCCCGGCCGGGACGGGCCCACGTAGCTCGACCTGCTCGGGCTCGTCGACTTCGAGCCCGCCGCGCCTCGAGGCGCCGTCCGCACCGACGACTGCGGCGGGCCCGACCGAACCGATGTCGGTATCGACGCAGCGGTGCTGTTCGCCACCGGAACGGACGGGTAGACCGGCGCCGGACTTCGTGACGGGGTCTTTCCCGCGCGAGGGCAACGACGGTGTCGCTCGACGGCAAGAGGCCCTGCCCATGGCGGGCAGGGCCTCGATCCCGCGTCGTCCTCGCCACCGGGGGCAAGGACGAGGTGGGGTGTTCCGCTGCAACGGAACGAGCCCCGGCTGTCCCCTTAGATGATCCTCAATCGAACTATGGGGGTCCGCCCGAGGACGGATGCCCCCACGATCCAGGCGGCGAACGTCCCGTGCAAGGCCTCGTTCCGGGGTGGACGGACGAAATTGCATCAATCCCTGGTGAAGGACACGTCCGACCTGCGGCGCGAATCCGGCGGATGAGGACTCGGCCCCGTAAGAAGCCGGACGATCGTGCATCAACTGCGGCGGGGTGTGGGGAGAGGGTTCCGGGAGGCGGAAGAATGTCTCGCGGCCACTCTCCGCGTCCGGCTGCAAACGGACGAGTCACGGCGAGTGCCCTATTTGATCCTCCAGAAAACTATGTATCGGAGTAAACATGAGGAAACTCGCACGCCCGCAAAGCCAAGGGGGTCTGCCCCCGATCCCGACCGTGGTGATCGTGGTGGTCGTACTGATCGTGGCGGGCGTTCTCACGCTCGCCGACCACTCGACCGCCTCCACCGCCGGAGTCCTGGCCGCCGCGGGCCTGGTCGCGGTCGAGTTGGTGTCCCGGTTGAATGCCCCCGGGGCTCCTCGAGGCGCCCGCGGCTAGCGGGGCCCGCAGGGATGGGACGCCCCGAGCGGCCCCTCGATCCGGCGGGTGGTCCGGTCATCGCTCTCGCGCGGGAGCTTCGGCGCCTGCGCGAGAGCGCCGGACTGACCTACCGGCAGATGGCCGAGAAGTCACAAGAGTTCCACGCGAGTTCGTTCTCGCGGGCCGCGAGTGGGCATGGGCTTTCCGAGCCGTTGGTCACGGAGTTCGTGCGCGTGTGCGGCGGCGGTCACAAGCGGGCGGCGGACCTGCTCCGGCGCGCACGCGGGCATCGCCACCTCGTGAACCATCCGCGCTCCGCGAACACGATGCTCCCGTTGAACGTGCAGGACGCGCACGACCTGTTGCTTGCGCTGCACACGATCAGGCTGTCCGCCGGGCAACCGTCGCTGCGGGTGCTCTCCGAACGGATCCGCGGCTCGGGCACAACCATCGTCTCCCCCAGCACGCTGGGCGAGTTGCTCCAGGGCGCGCGGTTCCCCACCAAGAAGGCCGTCCAAGCCCTCGCATTGGCATGCGGCGCGAGTACCTCGGACCTCCCGACCTGGGGCAAGGCGTGGGCCAACGCGAAGGAGGCCCGCGTGAACCCGAACCGCCGGGGTTACCTACTGCCGCACTCCCATCCCCCTGTTCGGCCGGCGCGTCCCGTCGTCCCGGCGGTTTCGGATTCGTCGACCGGCCAGACGTTGCAGGTCCTGGCAGCGCGCAGGGCCGAGGAGGTGATGCGCGAGCAGGGCTTCATCCCGCAAGCGCCCTACCCCGGAGCGGACCATGGCTGGGAGAGCGTCTGCGCACACTGCGGCACCTTGTGCGTCCTCCGGCTGCACAACGTCCTCGAATCGGGTGCTACCTGCCCCCAGTGCTACCCCGATGAACACCCTGGCAGAAGCTCCCGTCCGACTCGGGAGGAGGTGCTCTGGGGTTTCGAACGCCGGAGGCCCGATCGACATCCAACCGA
Source organism: Embleya sp. NPDC056575 (assembly GCF_042793325.1). Classification (NCBI taxonomy): domain Bacteria; kingdom Bacillati; phylum Actinomycetota; class Actinomycetes; order Kitasatosporales; family Streptomycetaceae; genus Embleya; species Embleya sp. NPDC056575. Next base: position 60,467 of record NZ_JBHTVA010000013.1, on the reverse strand, counting down.
ATGGCGCCCGTCTCCCGTCCTGCGTCCGGACCTCCCGCTGAACCCGTCGGAGATCGAGATCCGGGCAAGGACGTTGCTGATCGGCCTGCGCCATGGGACCGACCATGCGCCCCCGGCGACGGCGCCCCCATGCGGTTCGCTGTGCGCCGATCGGACAGTTACACCGGATCCGACCCGCGGCGGGTGACCGATACCGACGGTCAAGGACCTGGACACTGTTCGGCAACCCTTCGCGCTGTCCGGGACATATCCCGGACAGCGTTCGAGGGGTGAGCCTGCGCGCTCGCTTCGGGGTCTGAGGAACATCGATGTCAGATCGTGCGCTAAGCCCGCATTGGTCCTGGTGGCGGGCTGACGTGCCGTGTCCGGGCGGTGAGTTCGGGGATTGAGGCACGGATAATCCCCTATTATCTGTGACAACTCCCAGCGCGAGCTGGGCAGACTGTTCCCGGGGCCGACGCGAAGCGCCCCCGTTATCTGCGGCAAGCCGCGCGAGGGGGTCCGGGGTGGCGGAGGTCGTGGCACTGCCGATCGCGGCCGGGCCTACGGTGCGGGCGGCGGCGGACGCGTTCCTCGACGCGCAGCCGAACCAGAACACCGCGCGCGTACGCCACCGCCGTCGGCAAGGTCGCCGAACAACTCGGTGATGCCCGACCGCTCGCGTCGGTCGCCGACGACGAGGTCGGCCAGGCCCTCGAACTCCAGTGGGGCGGCGCCGCCGTCAACACCTGGAACGCGCGGCGGTGCTGTCCTGGCTGGGATGGTGCCGGGCGCGAGGTCAAGCCGCGCCGACGGTGCCCGTGGGGGTGAAGCGGTTGCCGCCGCCGGACTCGGTGACCCCGGTGCGGTCCAAAACGGCGATCGACCGGCTGATCGCCCGGCGCGAAGTCGGGCTGCGGGAGAAGACGCTCTACCGGATGCTCTACGAGACCGCCGCTCGCGCCGAGGAAGTCCTCGCGTTGAACCTCGAGGACCTGGACCTCGCGCAGCGGCGCGCGCCGGTCAGGGCCAAGGGGCCGCGACGCGCCGCCGCGGTTCGGCCGCCCGCGAGGACGCGGTGCGCGAATGGGTGTACTGGGACGCCGGCACCGCGCGGCTGCTGCCACGCCTCCTGAAAGGGCGTGGGCGCGGGCCGGTGTTCACCACCCACCGCCGACCGGCGCCGGGCAAGGTGATCGGTCTGCGGGACGTCTGCCCGGACACCGGGATGGCGCGGCTGTCGTACGGTCAGGCCCGCGCGCTGCTCGACCACCACACGGCCCTGGCCGGGCCGGGCACCGGGTGGGACCTGCACGAGTTCCGGCACAGCGCGCTGACCCACCTCGGCCGCACCCCGGGCGTGAACCTGTTGCTGCTGATGGCCAAGTCGAGGCACCGCAAGGCCGACAGCCTGCGCATCTACTTCCACCCCACCGGCGAGGACATCGCCGCGCTGACCGCGTTCCTTGCCCCGGGCGACGCTCGCCGCTGACGGACGGTGCCCAGGCGGCGGTGTGGTGGTCAGGCGTCCCAGCGGGCGAAGCCGGTCAGCAGTTCGGCGGTGGGGCTGAGAATGTCCAGCAGTGGTGCGTCGATGCCGAGTTCGGCCTCAAGGTCGGCGAGGTCGTCGGGATCCCAAGCCGTGCGGTGCTCGACGAGTTGGCCGTCCCGCCACAACTCGAACCACGTCTCACCGTGCGCGGCGTCACGGCGCAGGCTGACGACGTCGGTGCCGGCCGACGCCGGGCCCAGCTTGTCGCCGTCGGCGGCGTACAGCGTCACGGCTTCGAAGCCGAACGCCCAATCGCCGCGGGATCCGGCGCGGACGATCGCGATAATGATCTCCTCGTCCTCTCCGGCCATCAGATCGTCGCGCAGGTCATCGGCGTCCATCGCGTCCCGGACCGCGGTGTACTCCGGGACGCAGCCCAGGCGCTCCAGCAGTTCCTGCGCAGACAGTCCCCGCGCGAAGGTCGCGCAGAAGCCGATCGGGAAGTGCGTGTGTTCCGCAAGCCAGCGGAAGCCGTCGCCGGTCATGCAGGTCCCCTTCGTGAACGGGGACAGCCGCGCGGCTGTCCCCGGTGGTCGTCGTGCGGCCCATGCGCACGCGGTCGGTGCGGCCATACCCAGTCACAGGTGCGGGGTGCCGCGAACTGCGTAGACGGGCAGGCGGGCGTCTTCCAGGTAGGTCCGGCCGAGAGAGAGGCCGAACCGGCGTTCGATGACGCCGAGGGTGCGGCGGTAGGTGACCCGGAAGTCCTCGTCCTCGGGGGCGAGTTGCTCCTCGCCGGTGGGGTCGAGCACGCCCGCGGCGGCCAGGTCGGGCAGCAGCAGGTCCGGTTCGGCGCCGTAGCGGTTGTCCTCCTCGCCGAGGCCGAACAGCCACAGCCCGACGCCGTCGCGGGTGTAGGAGACGGTGGCGGGCGGGTGTTCCTGGATCGGCACGTAGTGCACGGCCTCCACCCCGCCGCGCGAGATCTCGATCTGGCGCTCGCTGCCCGTCGAGTGCCCGTACTCGATGGCGAACGACCAGCCTGCGCACTCACCGACGCGGACGACGCCGTCGCCGTCCTCGCCCGGCCGCCAGATCTCCATGTCGATGTGCCACGCCTCGGTGTCGGTCATCGGTTCGTCCGCCCGCCCGAGATCGCCGCCCATGCGCAGGGCCAGTTCGTGCGGGGTGATCCCGCGTGCGAAGACCACGCTGGACATCCAGCCCTTGATGTCGACCAGCCACACGATGCCGTCGCGCATGTCCCCGCCCTCTCGGCCATACAGGTGGTTGCTTTGTGTTGAGGGCGGGAGCCTAGCCCCCGGCTCCGACGCGACACCGGTCCGGGGCGCGCGTTTGGGGGGCCCGAGGGGGAGCAGGACACCGGGCGGTGGGGGGGGGGGGCGGGGGGGGGCGCAGCCGCCCCGCCGTGGGGGTGGGGGGGAGGGGGTGCCGGGTGGAG
>NZ_JBHTVA010000013.1:2124-57524 GCF_042793325.1 Embleya sp. NPDC056575 | reverse complement strand
GTGGGGGGCTGCCTACCCCCCGGCTCGGCGCCCACACCGTTCCGGGCCGCCTGCGGGGCGGCCCGGACCGGCAGCTACTCCTCGGCAGGTGCGTCTGGGGCGCGTAGGGGCCGCATCCCGCCCGGCAGTTCGGGAAGGCGGAAGGAGTACCGCCTGAGCATGTTGATGTAATGGCGGACGAACGGCGAGAGACGGGCGACGTCCTCGTCGCGGACGTCGAACCCGTCCGCCCTGAGCTGGGTGACCGCGGCGTCCATGTAGCGGGTGTTGAACAGGACCAGGGCGTTCAGGACGAGGCCGAGCGCACCGAGTTGGTCCTCCATGCCGTCCTGGTAGCGCTGGTAGAGCTGGCCCTGCTTGCCGTGGAAGATCTTCCGGGCGAGCGCGTGGCGTCCCTCCTGCAGGTTGGCCTGAACCTTGATCTGCCGCCGGTAGCCGGGTTCGTCGGCCAGCCGCAGGATGTGCAGGGTCTTGGAGATCCGTCCGTAGTGCGCGATCGCGTTGCCCAGCGGCGTCGGGCGGCCGTCGCGCGACAGCATGCGGATGACGTCGTAGGCGCGCACAGCGCCGGTGTGGATCGAGCCGATGATCCGCAGGATGTCGTGCCAGTGCCGCTCGATCCGGTCCGGGTCGATCCGGCCGCGGGCCGCGTCCTGGAAGGCTCCGTAGTCGGCGGTGCGGTCGATGCGCCACATCTTCTGGTCGGGCAGGTCGGCCAATTGCGGCGCGTACGCGAACCCGGCCAAGGTCAGCAGGCCAAAGACAATGTCGCTGTACGACGCGGTATCGGTGACGATCATCTCCGGGCGCTTCCCCCCGTCGCGGTCGTAGAGCACGTCCAGCACGTACAGCGAGTCGCGCGGGGTGCCGGCCACGACCTTCCCGCCCAGGCCGGCGGCTTGGTCGTTGAGCAGGTTCAGCCATGTTGCGCCGCCGCGGCGCCCGAAGTAGTGCGGGTTCGGCCGCGCGTACACCGACGGCACGGGCACCACGAACCGCACGCCGTCGACCGAGGCGACCAGCCCGCCGCCCCACGCCTGAGCGAGCGCGATCGACGCCTGGTGCTCGATCAGGGTGGCGTTCGCCGCCCGGTAGGTCGCCAGCCGCAGGTACGTCTGGTCGACGTGGGAGAGCCGCCCGTACTTCAGCGCGTCCGCCCCGCCGATCACGGGGGTGTAGCCGACGTTGCAGCCGTGCGCGACCAGCAGCGCGGCGATCGTGATGTGCAGGTCCTTCAGCCGGGCCTCGCCGCCGGTGACCGAGGTGAACGCGGTGTCTGCGCCGGTCCAGGCGAACACCTCCAGCAGGACCTCGGGCAGGTCGACGCGCGGCAGCATGCCGTTCACCGCTGCCCGCAGGTCCAGCAGCGAGGCGGGTTCAGGCTCCGGCTCCAGCGCGGCGAAGTGCAGACGGCCCGCGTCGTCGAAGGTGATGGCCGGCGCCCGGACCGCGACTTCACGGTAGGTGCCGTCCAGCAGTGCGGCGCGCGCCTCCAAGTGCGCGCCGGGGGCGGCGGGCAGGTTCAGCGACGCCAGCACGGTGGGCTGGGTAAGCTCCCAGGCGTCACCGGCGAGCAGCTTGGCCCGCGGGTCGCCCCACTTGGAGGAGTTCTTCGCGAACACCTCACGGCGGCGCAGCATCCGGTGGAACTGCTCCAGCACGCAGAACACGTACGCCTTCCAGTCCACCGTGCCCGGCTCCAGCCCCGGCGCTGCCAGCACCAAGCGCCGCCAGGAGCCGGCAAGCAGATCGGTGTCGATCTCCGCGGGCGCGACCTTCTTGCGGTTGGCCGGCTCCGGCAGCGTCTTCAACGCGGCCAGGACCGGCTTGCCTTCCGGGGTGGCGCCGAAGTCCACGACCTGGACGAGCAGTTTCAGGAACGGCCGCACGGTGCCGAACCGGGACACCAGCAGCGCCCGCCACGCCGCATCGGCGTCTGAGTCCAGCGGCGGCGTCAGCTCGAACAGCGCGGCGATCGCCGCGGCCAGCTCGTCGCGCGGGACCACCGCCTCGATCCGCTCCCACATCCCCGCCAGCGAATCGACCTCAGGCGGGGTGACCTCCCCGGTCTCGGTGTCGACCTGCTCGGCGGTCGTGTCGAAGACGACCTGGAACGCGGTCGCCAGCTTCGCCGACGCCCGCTCCACGCGCGGCAGCGTCTTCAGCTTCGCCTTCGCGCTCTCCCGCTCGACCCGCGCCAGCAGCTTCGTGGCGACCAGCACGTCCAACAGGTCCAGCACGTCGTCCACCGCCCGCTCCGCCAGGTGCACCGCGGTCGCCGGCAGCGTCGCCAGACGCCGCTCGTCAGTGTGCCGCTTGAGCAGCGACGCCTTGCCGTCCACCCCGTACCGCGACAGCTCCGCCAGACGGCGCGGAGGTATCGCCGACACGTCCAGCTCGCCCACGCCCAACGCGGCGATCTCCGCGATGCGCTCCAGTGCCTTCTTCATCTGCGGGCCGGAGATCTGCACCGGGCCGCGCCGCAGCCGGTCCAGCTCGGAGACCCGCGCACCCGGCGGCACGGTCAACAGCGCGTCCAGCACCCCGCGCTGCCCCGTCGTCAGCAGCCCGCACAGCGTGTCCCACAGCCGCTGGTTCGCCGCCTCCCGCACCGTCCCACCAGCCGGGCAAGGCGGCTCGCTCCGGGCAACAGGACCCGGCGCTCGCGCAGCCACCCGGCCGCCGCATCGAACAACGCCTTCGGCCCGTCCCCGGTCGTCCACGCCCGCGCGTCCAACCACACGACCAGCGCCTCGCGAACCTCGGCGAAGTCCCGCCAGCCGCCCGCCTCCTGGATCTCCCCGGCATGCGTCCGCGCCGTCCCGTCCCGCTCCCCGTACTCATTCAAGCACGACGGATCCGCGATCCCGAGCTGCTCCGCCAGGTACCCGGCGACCTCCGCCGGCACCCGCCGCGGGTCCGGCATGAACCGGCCCCAAAACCGCACACTCGTCAACTGCACCGCGAACCCGAGACGGTTGTGCGCCCGCCGCTTCCCCTCGATCAACTCCCGGTCCGCGTCGTCCAGGAAGAAGTACCGCTCCAACTCCGCCCGCGACGGAGCCCCGACAATCGCCCCGTACCTGGCCGCCTGCTCATCCCACAGGAACTCGACCGCCACCACAGACCTCCGAAGGTCAACAACAACGACCTGCGAAGGCTCCGCCCCGCAATCACCCCAGGTCAACGCGCCAATCAGCCCGGAGAAGCCTTAGCGCACGATCTGACATCGATGTTCCTCAGACCCCGGGATGCCGGGCGGTGCCCGGGATCTCCGCCTGATCGGGTTGGTCGGCCGTCGAGTCCTGGCGGCGCGCGGACCGCACCTTCGCCCGTTCACAGCCTGGCGACGCCCGATGTAGGTGCGGGTGCGTCACCGAATACGCGACGGATCCTGGTGTGGGCGCGTCGACTTCCCCCCGCGGTCGGCGACCGGACGGTCCATCGCGCCGGGGTTGCATCCGGCGACGGCATCGATGCCGGGGCGGGGTTTCCCGGGACGTGACCTGAGACGGCCGGAGACCGACAGAATGCCCGCCGCAGCGCTTCCCGGTGGTCGACCGGTGCGGGATGGTCCCCATCCTGTCCCCAGGATCTGGGAGGCTGCCGGGCATGACTGAAGACGATCTTGGTGTGCGGGGGCTGTGGGACCACGTCAACGTCCGCCTGAATGTGGACGGGTCTCGCGTCCGGCGGGCCGCCGCGGACGAGGGTCGGCGTGGGGCGGTCGAGGCCCGCTTGGAAGCGGCGATGCCCGAGGACGTGCACGAGTGGTGGTCTCTGGCCGATGTGAGCGCCGACTTCTGGATTCCGGGCGGCGACGACGTGTTCGCCCCGATCGATCTGGACGAGGCCGTGGAGACACGGGAGATCTGGCTGCGGGTCTCCGACGACGAGGGTCCGCCGACAGTCGACGAGAACGGCGAGGCCGAACCCCGGTTCCACCCCCGGTACCTGCCGTTCGCGCACAGTCCGGGCGGCGACGGGCTCATCGTCGACCTGAGGCCGGGAGCCTCGTACGGTGCGGTGTTCGTGTGGGACCACGAACAGTGGGGCCTCGGTGAGCCGCTGTGGGCCTCCATCAGTGCGATGCTCCGCGACGTTGCCCTCACGCTCGATCACGGGCAACGCTGACGAAATGGCATGAGCCGCAGACGAGCAGCGGCATCAACGCCGGATGGTGCGTCGTACGGCTGGGTCGCGTTCGGCGACGTGTCGGGCGACGGCATCGACGCCGGAGCGGCCCCGCACAGGCATTGAACCGCCTCGCCCCTACATGAACGATCCTCGATCGCGGGTCGGTCCCACGCGTACGAGGTGGTCGGCGAGGTCGATCAGTGCCTGTTCCCGAGTGGCGGCGCGGGCGCCGGCGCGGTAGACGGGCGGGTCGAGGCATTCGTCGCCGAGGCGCCCAAAGGCCGGTTGGGCTGATCGCCGCGGCCGGGCGCGGGCCCCGAGTCGTCCGCGCCCGTGATGAACGCGAGCGCAGACGCCCGCCCGGGGGCGGTGTGCACGGCGGCGTGGGCGAGGAACGCCCGGCGGCCACAGTCGCCGGGTACACCGACCCCTGGTGCAGCGCGCTGTTGAACAACCGACTCTAGGCCTCACCCACGTGACCTGGGCCGTCCGAGTACAGCGCCCGCATCCGGTCCGGGTCGTCGGTGCCGTCCCCGTAGGCGTGGTCCAGCGACTGCCGGGGACCGTCACCGCACGGTGCGCGAAGACCATGCGGATCGATCTGCGGAACGCCCGTCGCTCTGCCGGAATATGGCGTCCGGTGACCCGGGCACCGAATCCCGCCTGCTTGTTCACCGCTTCGGGCGTCAGCCTTCGTGGGTCGGGCGGTCGAGGACGTGTGCGAGGAACGTCGTGTCGAGGGTGACCTCGCCCAGGAGTCGCCAGGTGCGGCGTTCGCGGGTGAGGTCTCCGGTGACGGTGAGGGGGAGCTTGGCGCGGTGTGCGCGGATGGCCCAGTCGTAGTTCTCGCCGGTGAGCGTTACGTGGATGTTGCGGATGCCCTTGTCCGGGATGTCCGCGAGGAGTACGACGGTTCCGCGTTCCTGGGTGTCCGTGCCAGCGTTCTCACGGGTGAGGGATTTGACCGGGCCCACGACGGTCTGTCGGGTAGGTGGTTCCTCGCGGCGGGCCAAGCCCTCGCGGACGCGGGGCAGTTCGCCGATGACGTCGCGGCCCATGAGGACGTGGCGGATCGCGGGCGGCGAGGGGAGGACCGGGGACCACTCGAAGGACAGGTCGAGGGCGCGCAGCCCGGGGGCCTTTGTCAGGTCCTCCAGGGATTCGACGAGGCCCAGGCTCATGCCGGGGGCGTCGCCGCGAGTGGTCGACAGGGCCGCGTCGCGGGTGGTTTCGAGTCCGCGGGCGAGTGTTTCCATGACGCGTCGGGGGAACGGGCGCTCGTCCGCCGGGGGGCCCGCGGGGGCCGGTTCCCCGAGTCGGGTGACGATGGTGAAGATGAAGCTGCCGCGTTTGGTGTGGCCGAGGCGGACGTCGTCGGTGAGGAACTCGCGTACGACGGCGGGTCGGCGGCCACCGGAGCGGGTGTGTTCGGGGTCGGCGGCGGTCATCGCGGCCGCGCCGAGCATCTTGTGGATGCCCCTGAGGGTTTCGTCGGCCTGTTCGAATGAGATCGTTCCGTCGCGGAGGCTCTGGTCCAGGCGGATGTAGAACAGGTCGGCGTGGGTCGCGGATACGTGTTCGAGGAGTGTTTCCGGGTCCCAGCCGTAGACGCGTCCGATGCCGTACAGGGCCTCGTCGAAGCGGCGGCGGAAGTCCTCGTAGTCGGTGGCGAGGGGGAGGAGGATCCGGGCGGTGAGGCCGCCGGTGTCGTCCTCAAGTCGCCAGAGTTCCTTGACGTGGGCCTGGCGGGCCTCGAGGGTCCATCCGTGGGCGGCGAGGTGGCCGGAGACGACGGCGGGGGAGAGCACCCGGTCGAGTTCGCCGTAGCGGCCGATGGTCGAGGCGCTCATCGCCAGCCTCCCTCGCCGATGTCCTTCATCATCTCAAGCACCGTCGCCGGCCTGAAGATATTACTTCTCGGTAATTTGACGCGCTTCGTCGACTGCCCCTCGGCGAGCGGCGGCCACTCGGCCGGATCCGCCCAATACATGCAACTCGCGGACAGGATCCGCTCCTCGCTCTGATCGAGCCACGTCTCCGCGTCCTTCGGCACGAGCAACACCGCCAGATACGCCCGGTTGAACCGCCTCGGGTTCGCCAGATGCCGATACGGCCCCGCGTCCATGTCCCAGGCCAGCGCCTCATCCCGCAACAGATCGGCGCGATCGGTGCACTTCACCTGCAACTCGAACTCGGGCCCCACGTACTTACCGTAGTCGCACGACGACGCAATGGTCATATCCACGCCGTCGTAGTCCGCTGCGTGAAACTTCACGCCACACCCCGCCGCGGCGGCTATGACCTGCACGAAGCCCAGACTGAAGTGCTCTTTCCGCGCGTTCTCGGGCAATCCGTCGCGCTCCCGCGCCATTTCGTCACCCACCGCATCCCCCCGACTCCGGCAGCACGCCGAACGTAGCGCCGACCACACGTCTCGGTCAGGCGTTCGGGAAATTCGGCAGGATCAGAGACCCGATACATCGGCAGGGGTCTAAGCAGGGCCACGCGCCCCCTCGAGTCACCAACAGTGGCGGCGGGCGGGACTGATCGCCGCCAATCAGGCGAGCGCGCCGGAGCCCGACGCCTCCGCTGGGCCGGGTCTCCCGAACCGTGGTGCTCCATACCCGGGACACCGCCGCGCTCTCCGTGAAGGCGTGTGCCGGAGCAGGACCAAAACGGTGCGAGCACGGTTCGGCCCGACCGTCAGGATCCGTTGTAGAGGCGTTCCAGGTCGACGAGTTGGAGGTCGGGGTTGTCGGTGGCGGCGGTGTGGAGGTCGTCGGTGAAGCCGTCGCCGCTGAAGCAGAGCAGTCGGGTGTGGCCGGCGTCGATGCCGTCGCGGTGGGCGAGGAGTTCGCGGATGCGTTCGAGGCGGGCCAGGTGGGCTCGGCCCATGCGGGCCTTCCACTTGGCCTCGCCGATGGCGAGGAGGGTTTCGCGGCCGTGGTCGTCGCGGCCGAAGACGGCGACGTCGACTTCGAGGCCGGTCTTGGCGGCGGGGTCGGGGATGGTGCCGGATTGCACACGCACGCGCCGGCCGCCGAGGGTTTCGGGGGAGGCGTACCAGCGGGTCCAGGCGCGGCAGAGTTGTTCGAAGTGCGGGCCGACGACCTTGCTCAGGAAGGTGGCCTGCGAGCGTTCCCAGACCTCCGCGGCGTGGCCGGGGCGTTCCAGATCGCTCCATTCCGGGCGCATGACCGCGTGGTAGAAGGACACGATGGGCTCGGCGATGCGGTAGGCGGAGCGTTTGCCGTGGAAGGCGTCCGGGTCGCGGATGATCATCCCGGTGTCCTCGAGGACGGCGAGGGCGTGGCCGAGGTCGGTGGATTTGCGGGCGAGGTAGCTTGCGATGCCGCCTCGGGTGTGGTTGCCGTCGGCGATCGCGGACAGGACGCCGTGGTAGAGGGCGGTGTCGCGCAGGTCGGGTTCCTCGGCGAGGAGGAAGCGGGCCTCGCGGAAGAGGGGGCGTCCGGGGTTGAGGACGTTGCGTTGCACCCAGGGGCCGAAGTCGTCGAGGTCGGCGGGGGTGTCGCCGAGGGTGAACTCGCGGGCGTAGGCGGGGGTTCCGCCGACGACGGCGTTGACGAGGACGGCGAGGGTGGGGTCGTCGATGTCCCAGAATCGCGCGGCGAGACGGTAGTCGAGGGTGGGCACCACCAGTTCCAGGCTCGCACGCCCGCGCAACGGCGCCGTCCCGGTGAGCAGGTTGCCCATGAACGACAGCGCCGAGCCGCACAGCAGCAGCCGGATCGGGGCGCCGTCACGGCGCGCGTTCGGCCCGAGCGCGCGTTGCAGGAGCGAGGGTAGTTCGGGCGAGGCCTTGGCCAGGAACGGGAACTCGTCGATCACCACGGGCATGGGTCGGCCGTCGGGTGTGGGGATGGTCATCAGTGTCTCGACGGCCTCCTCCCAGTGCGCGAACCGGTAGGGGATCGGTTGGCCGGTGTGGCGCGCGAGGGCGGCCCCGAACTGGCGCAGCGACTCGGCCTCGGTGGCCTCGGTCGCCGAGAAGTAGAACCCGCCCGTCTCCCGACACAGCGCGTCCAGCAGGAACGTCTTGCCCTGACGCCGCCGCCCGGAGACCACCCCGAGCGTCGCCTCACGCCCGCGGTAGGCGGCGAAACGCACCAGCTCTGACCACTCGAAGTCACGATCGAACATGTCGGACGGTTTGTGCACGATCCCACCCGGGCGTCGGCAATGATGAACACGTTTATTATAACTGTAGTTATTACAGAATGCGTCGGTCGCGTGGTCAGCGGTACGTGAGCCGTCCCGGGATACCGCAGAGCGGACTGTGGCAGCGAACTCCGAGGCGGCCAGGAGCCTGAACCTTCCTGAGACCTGGCCAAGCAGACGATGCCACCACGGAAGGTGTCGCACGGACGATCGAGGCCGAAGACGAGTGTGGCGCCCATTCACGGCGGCCAGCCGCTCTCGACTACCGTCGTCACAGTCCCGGCCCGTCGGCGCGGCAAGGCGGCACATGTATATCTCTCGTATCGAGCTCACGAACATCCATGGGTTCAGCGGCCCGCCGGTCGGCCTGGACCTGACACGCAAGGACGGTGGCCACGCCGGCTGGACCGTCCTGGTGGGACGCAACGGCTCCGGCAAGACCACGCTGCTGCAGGCGATTGCGCTGGCGATCAGCGGTCCGGATGTCGCGCGGAATCTGGTGTCGGACTTCGCGAACTGGATCTCGTCCGGTCGTCGGTTCGCGACGGCCAGAGTTCTGCTGGCTCACGACGGCGCGTTCGACCGCTTCGCCCCCGCGCAAGAAACGCCGAGCGTCCGGGAGTTCTGGGCCGGCCTGAAATGGACGGCTCCCGAGGCCGATGCCCGAGGGCGACAACCCTCCATGACGGTGACACCGGAGGAGCGAGGGGCGCCTCTTCCACGATGGGGACCTTGGCGCAACAATCCGTCGGGATGGTTCTGCGCCGCATACGGCCCAGTCCGACGCTTGGTTGCCGGAGTCGGGGAGGCCCACCGTCCGATGTCGACCCCCGGGCCGGTGGCCCGAATGGCCGGCCTCTTTCACCAGGACGCATCCCTCGCCGAGGGCGTCGGATGGTTGATCAACCAGCACTTGCGTGTGTTGGAGAATCGACCGGGCGCCGCCGACCTCAAGGCCGCCGTCATGGCCGTACTCGACGACGGACTCCTGCCGGAGGGTTACCGCATGAGAAGCGTGGACTCGGAAGGTCTGTGGGTCGAGCGCGAAAACGGAGACAATACCTGGCCTCTGCGGGAAATGAGTGACGGGTATCGAGCGGTCGCCGCTCTCGTTGTCGACGTTCTCCGACAGGTCCACCAGGCATACGGCGTGCTCACCGTCGAGATCCAGGGTGCGAACGTCGTCGTCACCGCACCCGGCGTCGTGCTCATCGACGACGTCGACGCGCATCTGCACGTGTCATGGCAACAACGCATCGGGACGTGGCTCAAGACGCACTTCCCAAACATCCAGTTCATCGTCACCACGCACAGCCCGTACACCTGCCAGGCCGCAGACGAGAACGGTCTGGTCCAACTCCCCGGACCGGACCGGACCGCGCCACCTCACACGGTGTCCGACGACCTGTATGAACGCGTCGTGTTCGGGAGCGGCGACGACGCCGTCCTGTCCGGCCTCTTCGGACTCGATACGCCCTACTCCGTGTGCGCGCGACGTCTCCGTGGCCAACTCGTCACCCTCGAGGTCGCGGTCGTAACCGGTCACGCCGATGCCGCCCAGGCCGGGCGCTACCGGAAACTCAAGGAGCAGTTGACGAGTTCGCCCGCCAGCCGGGCGCACGATGTCGCGGTCCGTCTGGCGGGAGCCGAGGAGAACGACGGTTGATCAGCGGCGGGTCAAAGCATCCAGCAACCGCACGGTGGCCTCGGCGTGCGCGGCCCGCAGTCGGCTCACGGGATTTTCCCACGCGGCCTCGCGTACGACCTCGTCCGGGATACCCGCGTCAGCGAGCACCGGCAGGATCTCGTTCAGTGGATATTGAACCTTGACAGCTTCGAATGTCGAACGTGGCTCGCTGGCGACGTGGCTCGGTCCTCCGATGGTACCGATCGTCTGTGTCTTCGAACGAAGTTACGACGTAAGGGCGTTGGGCCGTGAAGGCCAAGTGCCGTTCCCCACGATCTTCTGAGCCGATCGTGACCTCCGAGGTGATTGCGCCGCATATCATCCACATGCCGAATCGGTGGCTTCCCGACGCCGCCGACGTTCCCGGGTGGCCGCTCTCGGTTGGAGGGCTGGACACCGTTGACCCTGCGGCGCGACCGGTTCGGGCGTTGGCGGGGGCGGTGGGGGCATCGGATTCTTGAATACGGAAGCGTGGGGCTTGTGCTCGTGGAGAATTGTGCCCTCGATCACCGCATCTGGGGCAAGGAGAAGGGGCTCGCGTCTCCCGGGAACCCACACGCGTACTACCCGCTCGTCTGTCACCTCGTCGACACCGCGGCCATCGCGCAGGCGTTGTTCGACGCGTTGTTCACGGACAAGACGCGGCTGCGCCTGGCGGCGGAGGCCGGGGTTTCGGTGGCAGAACTGCGGTGCCTGGTGGGCTTCTGGGCCGGGCTTCACGACATCGGGAAGATCAGCCCGCCGTTCCAGGGCAAGGTGGGTCGACTGGCGGACGTCCTCGACCGGGATCCCGCGTACCGGGTCGGGGCCAACGCGCGGCGGGACGACCTCCACCACAGCCAGGCGAGTCACTGGATCCTCGTCGAGGTGCTGGCCGCGCTCGGCTATCCGCAGACCGCCCAGGCGCGTACGGACGTCGGGCACCAGATTGCGCAACTCCTCGGTGGGCATCACGGCAGGTTCTGGGATGCGCTGAACGCGGCCGAACGGCGGGCGCCGCGCGCCGAACGAGCCGGGCTCGGCGACGGGGCGTGGGCGAGCCAGAGCCACGCGCACGCCCGGGTCCTGCGGACGCTGACCGGTGCCCATGCGGTGCCGCCGGGACCGCTGCCCGTGGCGCCGACCGTCGTCCTGGCCGCTCTGGTGATGGTCGCGGACTGGCTGGCCAGTCAGGACGACTTCATCCGCGAGCGTATTCCCTACCTCGGCTGGACCGCCTCCGACGACGAGGTGAGCGCGCACTGGGAGCGCGCCGTCGCCGACGCCCCGGCCCTGGTGGTCCGCGCGGGGTTGGGGCGGGCCGAGTTCCACGAGATGGCGTTCGAGGAGCAGTTCGAGTTCGAGCCGGGACGTCCCGTGACACCGAATCCCTTGCAGCGCTCGCTGATCGACGACTTGCCGGACCTGGTGACCGGGCCGGGGCTGCTGTTGGTGACGGCGCCGCCGGGGGAGGGCAAGACCGAGGCGGCGCTGTACGCGTCGCGGATCCTGGCGCGCGCCTCGGGGGCGCGCGGCATGGTGTTCGCGCTGCCGACCATGGCGACCACCGATGCGATGCACGCGCGCGTGGCCAAGTACGCTGGCCGAACACTGCTCGGCCCGACCCCGCTGACCAAGGTGCACAGCACCGCGTGGCTGAGCACCCCCGACCCGGGCGAGACCGCCGCCGACGGCGATCCGGACGCCGGGGCGGACGTGGCGTTGACGAGTGGGTCCGCGCACGAGCCCACCCAGTGGTTGCTCGGCGCGCGACGGGGACTGCTCGCGCCGCTGTCCGTGGTCACCATCGACCAACTCCTCACCGGGGTATTGCCGGTGAGGTACAACGTGATGCGGCTGTTCGGCGCCTCGGACAAGGTCGTCGTGATCGACGAGGCGCACGCCTACGGGGCGTGGATGAACGAGCTCCTCCTGCGCCTGGTCGAGTGGCTGGGCGCGTTCCGGACACCGGTGATCCTTTTGTCCGCCACGCTTGCCGGGCCCGCCGCGCGGGCGATGGTCGAGGCTTATCGCCGCGGTTGCGGACACAAGCCGTCCAAGACGGAGGAGTGGTCGCCCGTTTATCCCGGGTGGACGTATGTGGACGCCGGGACGGGCAGCGTCTCCGAACCCCGCTCGGTGCGCAGCGAACGGACACGCACCCTCCGCTTCGAGGTAGTTCCGGTGCAGCGGCCGGACAAGAAGAGCGAGGGCGATCCGAAGCACCGGCTCTCCTTCGTGATCCGTCGCCTACTCGCGCCCGTCGTCGACCAGGGCGGGAACGTCCTCGTCTGTTGCACGACGGTGGCGGAGGCCCAGGCCACACATGAGGACCTGCGGACCTGGTTGTCGACCCTGCCCGCCGATCGCGAGCGGCCCGAACTGCGGTTGCTGCACTCTCGCTTTCGGATGAAGGATCGGGCACGGATCACCGAGCGCGTCGAGACCGCCTTCGGCAAGGCGGGCCCGCGCCCCACGTCCGCCATCGTCGTCGCGACTCAGATCGTCGAGCAGTCCCTCGACCTGGACTTCGACCTCATCATCAGCAACCTGGCCCCCGCCGCGCAGTTGCTCCAGCGCAGCGGCCGATGCCGTCGGCACGAACACGGCTCGAGCAAGGGCAAGGACTTGCACGCGAAGTTCCGGCCGCCCTGGTTGCACGAGGATCCGACCATGGTGGTGCTGGATCCGGTGGGCGAGGATGGCACGTTCGCGTTGCCCAAGGCGTGGGGCGAGAAGATCTACGACGCGTCGCTGCTGCAGGGCACTCGGGACGAACTGAGCGCACGTCCGGCCATCGCCGTTCCCGAGGACGTGCAACGGGTGATCGACAACGTCTACACGGACGCGTTCCTCCTGGATCCGGCGACGCCGCCCGGCACCTCGCCGGCGTCCGACGCGGCAACGCGCAAGGCCGCGGAGCGCCGCCGTGCCACCCGTGAGGCCGCCGAGCGCGAACTGGCGAACATGGTCGCGGTCAAACGTCCGTACGAGCCCCGCCACGACCTGCAGCAGCGCTTCAGCCCGGGCACCGGACTCGTCGACGAGGCCCTGATCACCACCCGCCTGGGCGCCGACTCAGGGCAGTTGGTCTGCGTGTACGAGCAGGGTGATGACCTCTGGAGCCTGGACGAGGCCGGTGAGGTCCCGGTCCCCGGCTGGGGTTCGGCCCGTCCGTTGACCCGCGCGCAGCAGGAGAAGATCGCCGCGTTCATGATCCCCACGCCGGGGTCGTGGCTGGCCGACGGCGCGGATCTGGCTGAACTGCCGCGGTCGTGGCAGCGCAGCGCCATCGCCCGGTACTGGCTGGTGCTTCCGATGCGCCGCACCGCCCACGGAACCTGGCGGGGAGTGTTGGCGCGCGGGCGCGTCGCCTACGACGACGAGCGCGGGCTGCGCGAGGTGGAGGAGTAGGCGCGGGGCGGGACCGCGGAGACGAGCCGGTCCTCGCGGGGCAACAGCCCATGGTTGCCGGGGAATCGCAAATCGGGTCCGCGTTGTCGGTGCCCTTCTGTAGCGTGACCTGACGTCGCCCTTGGGTGTCGCGGCCGTGTTTATGGCCGAGCTGCGGCATGCCCAGGAAACGTCGTCGACGACGTGCCACCGCTCGCCGGCTTCGTCGCGATCCATGACGCTCACACATCCGAGGGACTCGGAGAGAGGACCACCGTTGTCGATGGCCAGCGAGGCGAGTTTCGATCTCGTCACGCGGAACTGGATTCCGGTGCGATGGGCGGCGGGGGCCACCCACGAGGGCACCGTTGTGGGTCTGCGCGACGTCCTGTGCCACGCCCACGAGATCGAGGCACTCGAGTTCGGCCCGCCGCCCGCGCTCTCCGCCCTCTACCGCGTCCTGTACGCGCTCGCCGCCCGCGTCACCGGCCTGGACGGCAGCGAGGACGACTGGGACGGACTGCGCGACGAGCGGCTGGACAAGGGCCACCTGGACAAGGACGACGTGGACCGATACTTCGCCGAACACCCAGGCCGGTTCGACCTGTTCGGCGAACGTCCCTTCCTCCAGGACCCCCGGCTGAGCGCGCAGTGCCCCAAGCCCTCCGGCCTGAACAAACTCGTGTTCGGCAGGCCTGCCGGCAACAACCACGTGTGGTTTGGTCATCACCGCGACGCCGATCCGCGTCCGCTGGACGCCGAGGAGGCCGTCGCGCACCTGCTGATGTGGATCTACTACGGGCCCTCCGGCCGCTGCTCCAGCCGCACCGCGGGCGCCACCACGGCCGCGGACGTCTCCGCAGGCCCGCTGCGCGGAGCGTTGTCCTACCACCCCGAGGGCGCGACGCTCTTCCACACCCTCATGGCGGGCCTCATCCCCCCGGCCCGCTTCCTGGACGTCGACGAGGACAAGTGCCCCTGGGAGAAGGACCTCGACAACCCCGAGGAAGCCCCACCGCGTACACCGGGCCCGTGTTCGAGCTGGACCGACGTCGGCCAACACGCCCTCCTCCTCGTGCCTGACGCCACCGGTACCCAGGTCGTCGATGCCTACGCCACCTGGGCCTTCCGCGAGAAGCGCCCCCGCACCGACCCCTACCTGATCTGGCAGATCAGCCAGGCGGGCAACCCGTACGCGCGCCCCGCCGACTCCGCTCGTGCCCTATGGCGCGACGTCGACGCGCTCCTGCTGAAGGATCCGCTCGGGTCGAACCAGGCTCGCCGACCGGCGGTGTTCGACACCGTGTACGAGACCGACGGCACCGAGGCTCTGCGCGTACGCGCGCTCGGGTTCGAGCAGGACGGCAAGACCAAGGACGTGCAGTACGTGTCCGGAACCACCCCGGCGATCCTCGACCTGCTCAAACCGGGCGAGAGCCACCGCGCCCGCGAGATCGGCACGCTCCGCGTAGCCGGCGAGATGTACGGCTTCCGTGTCACTCTCGCGGTCAAACGGGCCTGGGCCACCATCCTCAACGAGAAGATGGGACCCTGCGCGTGGGCCGAGGAGGCCGCGGCCCTGTACTGGCCCGAGGCCGAACGCGAGTTCTGGTCCCGGATGCACGAACGCAAATATGAGGGCGCCTGGCGGTCCTTCCGGGTCCAGGCCGAAGCCGTGTACGACCGGGTCACCGCCCGCGCGCCGCGCACCGCCGCGGCCGCCGCAGCGATCGAACGGGCCCGCAGCACCCTGTACGGCGGCAAACGCGCCGCGTAGGGCCGCGCGGCGACCACCACCCGCGCCATTTCCCGCAGGCCGCGCATACCGGCCTTCGAACGCCACTCGCATGTCCGAAAGGACCTCAACCGTGAACCACGGTGCGCCATGAGCAGCCCTGCCACTCCCACCGCCCCGACGACCGCCCGCGAGGCCGAAGGTGTGCCGTGGGCCCAGAAATTCGTCGACCGCATCCACCGCTCCTGCGAGTTCCCCGGGCAACGCGCCGCACTGCGCAGCGGACTGCGGCGCGAGGTGGACGACAGTCCCCGCATGCACGCGATCGTCGCCACGCTGGTGCCGCAGGTCGACCGCGGCAACGAATCCCGCGAACGCGCCTGGTACGCCGTCGCCGCCATGATCGCCTCACTGCCCCGAGCCGCCCGCCGCGCCCGCGCCGAGGAGTCGGACGACGCGGAGACCACGGAGGACGACGGCGGCACGCGGACCCCGGAGGTCGGCGACACCGCGCCGCCGCCTCGCCGGCGCCGCCGCGACCTCGGCGTCTGCCTGGCCGAGGCGGTCGGCCGAGGGACGATCCGGTCCACCACCGCCGAGACACGCCTGGGCCTCCTGTGTCGCCAGAGCGTGGACGGCCTGCACCGGCATCTGCCCGCCACCGTACGCCAGTTGGCCGTCAACCCCGACGCGATCGACTGGGTGACCCTGCTCCGCGACCTGCGCGCCTGGGAGGACCACCGCGAGGAGATCGCGCGCCGCTGGCTCCAGTCGTACTACCGCGTGCGCTTCACGGCCGAACGCGAAAAGGCCCGCAAGGACGACGACCAGGAGAACCAGGACGCCACCAGAAGCGAGCCGAAGCCCGGCCCCGGCGCGGCCGACGATCGAGACCCCGCCTGACCGCCCGCACCACCCGCCTCACCCACCGACACCCCCGGGGTCCGGTCTCGGCCCCGTTCCCCGTATGCCCGCCACATCACCTCACGGAGCAAGCGATGACCCCCATCCGCGGACGTTTCATCGAAGCGCACGTCATCCAGACCATCCCGTACTCCAACCTCAACCGCGACGACACCAACTCGGTCAAGACCGTCCAGTTCGGCGGCGTCAACCGCACCCGCATCTCCAGCCAGTCCTGGAAGCGCGCCATGCGCCTGCGCCTGCAGCAAACCCTCGGCGAGGAGGCCCTGCGCACCCGCCGCCTGGCCGAGCGCGTCGCCAAGGTGCTCCGGGAGGAGCACGAGTGGCCCGCCCCGCTCGCCGACCGCGCCGGCCTGCACACCGTGCTGGCGTGCGGCGTCGGCGCGGAGAAGCCCAAAGAGCCCAAGGACCCGAACGAGCCGTGGGACACCAACGCCATGGTGTACATCCCCGGCACCGCCGTGAGCGAACTCGCCGCCATCGCCGCCGAGTTCCGTGCCGAGCTCGAAGGCGCCAAGGACGGCAAGAGCATCAAGTCCAAGGACAAGGGTGTCCTGCCCGCCGACCGGATCGACGCCGTGCTGCGCTCGCGCAACGGCGTGATCAACCTCTTCGGGCGCATGCTCGCCGAGATCGACGACGCCAAGGTCGACGGCGCCGCCCAGGTCGCGCACGCGTTCACCACCCACGCCACCGACACCGAGATCGACTACTTCTCCGCCGTCGACGACGTCACCGCCGGCTGGGGCGACGAGACCGGCAGCGCACACATGGGCCACGCCGAGCACACCGCCGGCACCCTGTACCGCTACCACGTCCTGGACCTGGCCGACCTGCTGCGCAACCTCGGCGGTGAAGGCTCCGTCGAGGACGCCCGCCGCATCGGCACCGCCTTCCTGGAGGCGGCCGTGATGTCACTGCCCGCCGCCAAGAAGAACTCCACCGCGGCGCACAGCATCCCCGAACTCGTGCACCTGACCGTGCGCGCCGACCGCCCCGTCTCCTACGCGGGCGCGTTCGAGGAGCCCGTGGTCCGCCCGCGCGGCGGCGGCTACGCCAAGCCGTCCATCGCCGCGCTGGACGAGTACGCCGGGGCGGTCACCCGCCTCCTGGGCAGCGCGACCGCGCGGCACAGCGCGTACGCCTCGTCGATGACCAAGGACCCGACCCACCTGGGCGCACGCGCCGACTCCTACGAGGACCTCGTCCGGGCCGCCGTCGACGCCGCGCTCGCGCCTGCGGGCACCACGGAGGCGGGCGCGTGAGCGTCGGTTTCCTGCTGCACCTGGCCGCGCCGCTGCAATCCTGGGGCGAGCGCTCGCAGTTCCCACACCAGCGCGACACTTCCTCCGAGCCCACCCGTTCGGGCTTGATCGGCATGATCGCCGGCGCACAGGGCCTGACCCGCGACAAGCCGTTCGACGACCTCGCCCGGCTGCGATTCGTCATCCGTGTCGACCGCGCCGGCAGCCGACTGCGCGACCTGCACACCGTGGGCGGCGGCATGCCCCGCCGACTCACCGTGGCCACCGCCGAGGGCAAACGCCGCTCCGGCGAGACCACGACGGTGCTCGGACACCGCTTCTACCTCCAGGACGCCGCCTTCACCGTCGCGGTCACCGCCCCGGACGAGGACCTCGTACGCACGTGCGCCCAGGCGCTGCGCACACCGCACTGGCCGCCGTACCTGGGCCGCCGCTCGTGCCCGCCCAACGCCGCGATGGTCCTGGGCGATGTCGGCCCGGACCCGATCGCCCGCCTTCTGGAGCTGCCCCTCGCCCGCCGTCGTCCCGGACGCGCCGACGACCCGGGCGCCACCGTCGCGGTCGACGTGGTCTCCGACCACGCCCTGCCGGAATTGGGCGGCACCACGACGGTCGCGTCCGAAATCCAGGACGAGCCACGCTCGTTCGACCCGCTCGCCCGCCGCTACGGCGTACGCGCCCTGCACCGCACGACGCTGCGACTGCCCGCCGCCCTCTGCGCGGGGGTGGGCCTCGCCCACCTGTCGGCGGTGATCGCGCACCTGAACCTCGAACCCGCCGACGCCGTCACCGACTCCACCGCGCCGACCGCCTCTTGAGGACCGCGATGACATCCCTGTGGCTGACCCGCATCATCCCCGACCCCCGCAACCGCGACGCCCGCCGCGACACGGGCGACGCCGTCGCGCTGCACCACCGGGTCATGCAACTCTTCCCGGACGACCTGGACACCAACGCCCGCCACGAGGCCGGAGTCCTGTTCCGGGTCGACGACACTCCGCGCGGCAGCGTCGTCCTGGTCCAGAGCGTCCTCGAACCGGACCTCTCCCGCCTCCCCGACGGCTACGGCTCGACGGCCCGCCGCCACCTGACCCCGCTCCTGGAAAAGCTCCGCGCGGGCAACAGCGTGCACTACCGGATCACCGCCAACGCCACCCGCAAACTCGGCACCCACACCACCGCGGGCCGCCCCCGCCAGATCCTGCCGCTGCACGGCGAGGAAGCCGTCGCCTGGTGGCACGAGCGGGCCGCCTCGGCGGGCCTGACCCTGCACACCGTCCACGGCTTCGAACTCGACGACGCCGCGGGACGACGCCGCCCCACCAAGACCCTGATCCGCCACGCCCGCACCCGCTTCGACGGCATCGCCACCGTCACCGACCCCGCCCTGCTCACCGAACGCATGGCCACCGGCTTCGGCCGCGGCAAGTCCTACGGCTGCGGCCTGCTCACCCTGGCGCCCGCCGCATGAGCGCGACCGGCCCGCGGGCCAAGGCCACCGCCCGCCAACGCTGGAACAAGCCGACGGCGATCATGCTCCCCAGGTTCGGCGACTCGCTGTCCTTCCTCTACCTCGACATCATGCGCGTGGTCCAGGACGACACCGGCGTCGACGCCGTCGTCGAAGCCCCCGGCGGCGGCGAACAACGCGTCGCCATCCCCACCGCCGCCCTCAGCTGCCTGCTGCTCGGCCCCGGCACGTCCATCACCGCCCGCGCCCTGGGCACCCTCGCCCGACACGGCACCACCGTGCTGTGCGTGGGCGTCGGCGGCGTGCGCTGCTACGCCGCGATCGCGCCCACCGACACCACCAGCCGCTGGCTCGAACTCCAGGCCCGTGGCTGGGCCGACGACGCCACGCGTCTGGCGGTCGCGAAGCGCATGTACGCACTGCGCTTCGGCACCCCGCCCGCCGACGCCACCACGATCGACGCACTGCGCGGCCACGAGGGCGACCGCATGAAGGCGCTGTACAAGACGCTCGCCCAGGCCCACCACGTCCCGGCGTTCCGCCGCTCGTACGACCCGAACGACTGGGACACCCAAACCCCGGTCAACCGGGCCCTGTCCGCCGGCAACTCGTGCCTGTACGGCATCGCCCACGCGGCGATCAACGCCCTCGGCTGCTCACCCGGCCTCGGCTTCGTGCACACCGGCACCACGATGTCCTTCGTCCGCGACATCGCGGACCTGTACAAGGCCGAACACACCCTGCCGCTCGCGTTCTCCCTGCACACCTCGGACGACCCCGAGGGCGAGGCGCGCCGCTCCTTCCGCGAGAAGCTGCGCCTGGTCAAGCTGCTGCCGCGGATCGTCGCGGACGTACAGAACCTCCTGGACCCCGACGCGGACACCCGCGAACGCCTGGAGGACGCGGAGGACTCGGTCGCCGAGATGGCCAACCTGTGGGACCCCGAGCGCGGATGGGTCGCGGGCGGCGTCAACTACGGCGGGACGGAGGCGTCATGACCTCCCTGGTCGTCCTCACCACCACCGCAGTCCCGGACCACGTCCGAGGCGGGATCAGCCGCTGGATGATCGAGACCGTCCCGGGCACGTACGTCGGCATGCTCAGCGCCCGTGCCCGCGACGAGGTCTGGGACCTGGTCAGCAAGTCGGTGGGCCAGGGCGCGGCCGTGCTCATCCACCTGGCCCAGACCGAACAGGGCTTCGCCATCGCCACGGCGGGCGAACGCCGCCGCGTCCCGGTCGACTTCGACGGCCTGACCCTGATGGCGTTCAACCCGATGGAGAACCGAGGTGAGGTCGAGCCGGGAGAGACCGCCGGAGGATCTTGGCCCGTGCACAGCCGCTGACCCACCCGACACCACACGAGGTTCGGCCGATCTCGCACTGCGTCATTGCCCGCGCACGTGCGTCGGATCGCGTTCATGGGCACGACCGGACCGGTTGTCTCCGGACGCGTGGTCCGGTCTTGCCCCTGGTCAGGGGATCGCGTACCTCCGGCACTCACTGGATGTTCCGGAGGTCGACGGTCCCGCTGCGGGGATGTGACCTCGTATAAGGCTGTGGCTGATAGGTATTTGCCCTCTTGTTGCGGTTCCGTCCACAACGTAGCGTCCGCCTGGTCTGTGCACGTTGGGGCGACCCATTGGGGGAATGCGTTGAAGGAAACCGCAGACGTCCTGAAGGATCTGGCGCAGCCGTGGCATCTGCAGATCCAGTCATCGTCGCCTCTGGTGGCAAGGGTCGAGAAGGCTTCGGCGAGGATCGACCGGGCGCGTGCCAAGAAGGATCTCGAACAACTCCAACGCAAGCGGGAGCTTCTGCCCGTGCGTGAGGTCGCGACTCTGGTCACGGTGACGCCTTGGGACGTTCTGCACAACCTGGCCCGGGGCACAGTCCTGGCACGTCAGGGAGCGGGCAGGGGTGTCGGCGAGCACTGGGGCTGCCTCAAGTACTGTCAGGCGCTGGGGAATGACGGCGGCTTCTTGACCCTGTCCGAAGAGGGACAGGACCCCAAACGCCATTACCGGGCGGTGCAATCGGGCGAACTGAGCGTGGGGTTCACGCTCGCGGTCGTCAAGCGGGTGCTCGCCGAACGCTATCCGGGTCACGCGATATCCGTCGTCGACGCCGACGTGGCGCTCCAGGCAGGTTGGGCCTTGACCGCCGCCCAGGCCCGGCAGAAGGCGAAGGATGTACAAGGAATCTGGACGCGGCACCGTCCGCACTTCTTCGTTGAACTCTGGAAGGCCGGGGAGCCGTCCAGGGTGGTCCTGATTGCCTGCAAGGGCAATCACAGTCGCCGCAGCACGGTGTCCAATCAGTTGTCGACTGCCTCCTCTCACCTGGAATCGGTGCAGATAGGCCCTTGGAACGCCGTCTCGGGTTTGGTGACCAGCGTCGAACTACTGAGCAAGGCGGGCCTGGTCCTCCACATCCTCGAAGCCCCCGGGGACGGCACGCTGTACGGAACACGCCCGATCACGAACCTGCGGTCGGGCCCCGAGCAGCAGAACCTTCCAACCGGGACACGAGTGTCCAGAGGGCCGGGCGACCCGCCCGCGTCCCTGTCCGGCTACCAGGTGAAGCCCGACGAGTACGACTGGTTCCGCGACGTCCTGGCCCGCACCGACGCCGCGGCGCTGATGGCGTTCGCCGGCGTCGGTGCATCGACCGCGCAGTACCTCACCGAGCGCCAGGGAAAGGCCCGGTTCGAGCGCTTCACCCACGCGGGAACGGGCGTGATCCGAGACATCGACCACACCATCCACGGCATCAAGTTCCTCGGAACGGACCACGTCTTCCGCCTGAACGGGTGCCGAGTGGAGGCCTTCTCCGGATTCGCGGAAGACCTGTTCGAACATCTGGCCGCCCGAAGAATCCGGGAATACCGCGAAGCTCTCCCCATATGGAACACGAAGCTCCCCAAGGATCCCGAAGCTTCCGAGTGGGACGGCCCGATCTCCATCCACCCGGATGGCTCGATCCTGGCGATCCGCCAACTCAGCGAAGCACGGCGACGCTGAGGGCCCGCCTACGGCACAGCCGGGCGATCCTGGTTCGGTAACGTCGTCGGCGACACGGTTCCCAGGTCAAGCGCATCCATCGGCAGAGACTGAGAGCAGGATGAATCATGCGATAAAGCACTTTCGCGAACGACCATTGATCTACGAAATACATTCAGGCAAGAACCTTGCCGCAATGTCCCCATTTAGATCACGAATCGGCAAAGCCCTCAAGAACCTGCAGGTCAGCGAGGGAAGTCCCCACGCGGGTGGGGGTGAGCCGGGTGACCGCAAGCACCCGCCGGCGGCCGTCGCGAAGTCCCCACGCGGGTGGGGGTGAGCCGGGCCAACGAGCACGCGAATCCACACCTAATCGGAAGTCCCCACGCGGGTGGGGGTGAGCCGGTGCTCGTTCAGGTTGAGCATGTACAACAGCGGAAGTCCCCACGCGGGTGGGGGTGAGCCGCGGTCCGCGTCGATGGGCGTGTACGGCTTCCACGAAGTCCCCACGCGGGTGGGGGTGAGCCGCCGGCCGAGTCGCTGCCGGGGTCCACGTCGACGAAGTCCCCACGCGGGTGGGGGTGAGCCGGAGATCATCGACGCGTGCGGGCTCAAAACCGAGAAGTCCCCACGCGGGTGGGGGTGAGCCGCCACACGGGTACCGAGGCATTCAAGGTCACCCGAAGTCCCCACGCGGGTGGGGGTGAGCCGTCGAGGGCGAGGTCGGCGAACAGGTCCTCGGGGAAGTCCCCACGCGGGTGGGGGTGAGCCGCGCCCACGCGCCGACTGCGGCCAACCTCGGCGGAAGTCCCCACGCGGGTGGGGGTGAGCCCGTCACGGGGATCCTGACCATGCCGCCGGGAGAGAAGTCCCCACGCGGGTGGGGGTGAGCCGTGCAGGCGCTGGTACTTCAGTTCGGTCGAGTGGAAGTCCCCACGCGGGTGGGGGTGAGCCGCGGCGGCCGGGTACCTCGGGTTCGGCCTGCTCGAAGTCCCCACGCGGGTGGGGGTGAGCCGGCCCCTCGATCGCGCGCGAAACGAGGGTCACCGAAGTCCCCACGCGGGTGGGGGTGAGCCTTCATTTTCCGGGCGGGCGAATTTCCGGCGTCGGAAGTCCCCACGCGGGTGGGGGTGAGCCGTCCGGACTTCCGCTGTGCTCCACAGCGTTGGTGAAGTCCCCACGCGGGTGGGGGTGAGCCGCCCGGCACTGGTGGCCGCGCAGCTGTGGCAGGGAAGTCCCCACGCGGGTGGGGGTGAGCCGTCCTTGAGCTTGCGGGCGGCGGCCATGGTCGCGAAGTCCCCACGCGGGTGGGGGTGAGCCGCTGGCCGTACGTGCGCAAGGCCCGAATCGCGGCCTTGGGGCAGTCGAGCTGGCCGCCGACGAGCCTGCTGCGGTAATCGGCGTCGACGCCTTGGCACTTATCGCGCGCGACGACGGCCCGCCCCCACTACAGGGACGCGTCCTGCGTACTCGACCGACACATGGGACGGTGAGTCTCGGAGTCTGCTCCTCCCCACGTTCGATGCGGTTCGAATCAGCATTCCCCGGTCACAGTCAATAAATGGCTTCCGGACTTGGAAGTCGCTCATTCATCGACGCCATGCCGCGACGAGGTCGGCGGCTGTCCAGTGGAGGCCAATCGGTTCGGTCGAGACGTCGGGGGCGATTCCGGACAGGGAGACCACGGCGAGGGTGGTGGAGCCGAGGGTGAAGCCGGGGACCTGGGGTGCGGCGGTGGCGAGGTTGGTCATGTCGTGGCGGTCGAACGGGCTCGACAGCCATTTGATGGAGCCGATCAGGCGCACGTGGCGGGCCACGGGCACGCGGTCCGCGCCCACGAGGTCGACCTCGGGGTCGAAGCGGCGGTTCCACCAGCCGCCGACCGCCTCGATGTCGTCCCACGGCAACCGGCCGTCGCCGGCGGCGAGTTCGATCGCCTCGCGCACGAGCGGCTCGACGGCGCGACCGCGCCACGTGGCCCAGCGGCGCTCGACGAGACGGTACGCGGCCTCGGGGCGGCCTCGTCGTACCTGTTCCTGTGCCGTGCGCAGGACGGCCAGGTACAGGCGCAGGTTGCTGTCCTGGACCCGGTACAGCGCGGGTTTGCCCGGCTGGGTGGAGACCGGCTCGTCCATCGCGAGGACGCGCTTCTCCTCGACCAGTCGGCGAAGCACTGGGGACAGCGAGCCGGAGGGAATGGCGCCGCTCCTGCCGCCGGCGGTCGCGGCGATGTTCGCGTGCGTACGGTCGCCGCCGCCGATGGCCTCGAGTACGCGTCGTGTCTGGTCAGGGGCGGGGAACTCGGCAAGCAGCGACGATTCCGGGATGCCGAAGACGGGCGAGGCGGGATCCGCGCACTCGGCCTCCAGGAAGGGGAGCGTCGGGGTGCCGTGGGGCCAGGCGCGCAGGATGCCGGGCAGCCCGCCGGAGACCAAGTGCGCGTCGACGGCGTCGGCCGCGTCGAGCCCGAGCGCGTCCGCGGTCTCGGCCGGGTTGAGCGGGCCGAGGACGAGGTTGTCCGCGCGGCCGTAGAACGGCCGGTCGTACGCGGTCAGTCGCTCCATCATGTGCAGGTCGCTGCCCAGGAGCAACAGCAGGACCGGGCGCTTGGACAACAGCCGGTCCCACGCGGTCTGCAGGGCTCCGTCGAACAGGGTGTCCTGCTCCGCGAGCCAGGGCAGTTCGTCGATGACCACGACGGTGGGTCGGTCCGGCAGGACGGCGGCCAGGGCCCGGAAGGCGTCGGGCCAGTTGCCGGCTCCGCCGGTGGGGACCAACTCCCCGGCGCCGGGCAGGGACGACTCCGCGAGTTCGGTCAGGAAGTCCGCCACCGCCTCGACCGGCGAGGCGCCCTTGGTCGCGGTGAAGAACACGTACGGCACGCCGGCCGTGTCGCAGAACTCCTGCACCAGGCGGGATTTTCCGACCTGTCGTCGACCGCGCAGCGCGAGGGCGCTCCCGGTGCCGGTGGCGGTGACCCGCTCGAGGCGTTTGGTCAGCAGGGCCAGCTCGAGGCGTCGACCGACGAATGACATGTGGCTCCTGGTTAACCCATGAGGGATTTATGTAGAGGATTGCTACGTAGATTGAAGCTACGTAGATACATGCTACCTAGTTTGCTCCAGGAGGCTAACGCGGCGGCTCCCTACGTGGGGCGTGCGCGGCCGGGCCACGGGAGATCGCGCCGCGTGGAGCCGGGTCGCTGGGCACGCCCGCGCCGCGCCCAGCTCCGGGAGGGCCGCCGCCGGAATCGCATCCCGCGACCGACCCATCGCCCAGGAGCACGACCGCCGAGACCGTCACCGCCCACATCGGCCGCACGCGATCCTCCCCGTGTCCGTGTCGACGGCCTTCGGGATCCCTGTGTTCGATCCCGGCCGACGAACGTGTAGCGGGCTTCGTCCCCGCGCCCACGACGACACGCGCGTCGGCACACCGGGAGACGTCGGATCCCGTCGCCGCCCGCCCACATCACGGGAGGTACCGACGGCGGCGGCGCTGTGACCGAGAACGCCGTTTTCCCGATAGGCAGCGGCACCGTCCGCCGCGCGTCCGGGGGCGATGCGGAGCGGGTGCGATCGGCGAATGAATCTCCGGGTCGATGTAACCGCGGCTCGAACAGGCGTGAGGGTCCCGGAACTCGAGGCGGCGACAACCCGGACCCACGGATACGATGGCCCGCCTCTGCGAGATTGCCGCCCGATGGCGGGGACTGCAAAATCGATGGGAGCGTTCGAGCCCTCGCGCGTCGTCTCAACCCTGTTCTCCGGTCCTGGGAAGACGCGTCCACATCGACGAATTTCGATGCGGGGACCGCACTGCTGCAATCGACCAGGTCGACCTCCTGTGATCGTCTGCGCCAGCACGGGGCGTGGGTATCTCTCCAGTACGCGGGAGGAGGGCCATCCGCCCTCACCCTGCGGCCGGGGACTTCCGGTGCCGGTCGGTGATCACTTTGGTCGGATTCAGGATGTTCTGCTGCCGCGTGATCGCAGCGGAGACGTTCGGTGTGAGGTTCTCGTTTGTACTGATGGTGCGTTGGATATCGCCCGTGCCTCCGTCCTCGCGTAGGTTCGGTGGGCCTCCGCCAGGACTCGGAGCATGCCCACTGAACCCAGGAGGGAGAGTCACGTTGCGAGCCTTGACGATGAGCTGGCACCTCGTTGTCACGCTTCTCGGAGACGGCCTTGGGTCAATACGAGCTTTAGCTGCCCGTGTAGCGCAG
This sequence comes from Embleya sp. NPDC056575, assembly GCF_042793325.1. NCBI lineage: Bacteria > Bacillati > Actinomycetota > Actinomycetes > Kitasatosporales > Streptomycetaceae > Embleya > Embleya sp. NPDC056575. The sequence goes on along the minus strand of NZ_JBHTVA010000013.1, from coordinate 31,528 downwards.
GCACTTACGTGACTGGACGTAGGCACGCATCAGCGTCGGCACAGGCACGGCGGCTCTGCCAGCAGCGAATCAGGCAAAGATCTTGCCGCAATGGCCTGGTTTACATCACGGATCGGCAAAGCCTCCAAGAACCCGCAGGCCAGCAAGGGAAGTCCCCACGCGAGTGGGGGTGAGCCGGCATCTGCCTCGGGATCGGGCAGATGATCGCGGAAGTCCCCACGCGAGTGGGGGTGAGCCAGGCGCGTTCGACGGCCGGACCAGCGGAGGTCAGAAGTCCCCACGCAAGTGGGGGTGAGCCGCTCACGCCCACCGACGTCCGCCACTGGCAGACGAAGTCCCCACGCGAGTGGGGGTGAGCCGAGCATTGCTACCGGCATAACTTGCTCGGCCGTGAAGTCCCCACGCGAGTGGGGGTGAGCCGTCCGGGTGCTCAAACTCGGGATCGATCAGGGGGAAGTCCCCACGCGAGTGGGGGTGAGCCGACAGCCACGCCGGTTGGGGTCGAGGCCCCTGCCGAAGTCCCCACGCGCGTGGGGGTGAGCCGCCGTTGCTGTTCCTGTGGTGCGACGAACTCGCGAAGTCCCCACGCGAGTGGGGGTGAGCCGCAGATGGCGGGGTTCTTGGTATCGCCGCGCGTGAAGTCCCCACGCGAGTGGGGGTGAGCCGTCGTCGACGGCACGCGCATCGTGCTCGGGTTCGAAGTCCCCACGCGAGTGGGGGTGAGCCGGTGCACCCGTGGACGTGACCACCGCGCTGGTGGAAGTCCCCACGCGAGTGGGGGTGAGCCGGCCAGATCCCCTTCGCCGTAGGGCATCTCGAAGAAGTCCCCACGCGAGTGGGGGTGAGCCGAGTTCGGTTCAGTTCAACATGCGGGTGCCGGCGAAGTCCCCACGCGAGTGGGGGTGAGCCGCAGACCAGTTCGTGCGTGAGCAGGTCGGGACCGAAGTCCCCACGCGAGTGGGGGTGAGCCGTCGCCGCCGCACTGGGCCACGGCAAGCGTTCCGAAGTCCCCACGCGAGTGGGGGTGAGCCGCGGTCGACGGACTTGGTGTAGCAGTAGAAGCGGAAGTCCCCACGCGAGTGGGGGTGAGCCGTGGCCCCCTCGGACGCACGTACGCCCGGTCCTGAAGTCCCCACGCGAGTGGGGGTGAACCGGTGATCGCGGTCAGGCAGGGCAGTCGGGCAGCGAAGTCCCCATGCGAGTGGGGACGTTCTCATGTCGGACGACGCCGGGGCCCGCCGCAGCGCGACGACTCCGGAGCGCGCCATGACCCCGATCCGTCGTTCGCCCGGATCGCCCGTGGGTTCGCCACGTGCGAGCACGGGTGAGAGGTGATCGTGGTTCGACGCGCCATCCCCCGAAGTCCGCCGGTGAGAAATCGACCCGAGGGCACGAATTTCTCGCGGATCCCAAACACCCAAGTGCTAGCTTCGGCGGGACGAGGACCCGGTCCGGGTCAACTGTCGTACTATCACCGGGAGTTCGTCATCAGCATCACCGTCGACCCGCTGCGTCTGTCCAAGCCCCAGGACTCCAGCACCTACCTGGCGATCCGGACCGTCCAGGGCGGTCGCGTCGTGTACAGCACCCGGGTGCCACTGCTCGACCTGCCGACGATCCTGCCCGTGCCCGACCCGGCCAACGTGGACCCCGACAACCGCAAGGTCGACCGCCTGCACGCGAAGCACTTCGGCGAGTACCTCGACAGCAAGCAGGACTGGATCGCCCCGGCCCTGCTGGCCCGCGACAGTGGCGGATGTCTGTTCGAGAAGGTCGACGAGCAGGGCGCCGTCGGGTATCTCACCGTCCCGTGGGCACTGGGCGGGATCTCCCCGCTGCGTACCATCGACGGTCAACACCGAGTGCTCGGCGTCTCGATCGAGAAGTTGCGCATCACGGATGCCATCGCCGGGCTCGATCGGGAGCTCTCGCGTCGGGTCAGTCCCGAGAAGGCGCTCAAGATCGAGGCGGACCGGACGAGGCTCGTCGGTCGGATGGAGCGTCTCAAGGCCGAGTACGTCGGTCTCGACATCTACGTCGAGCCCGACCCGATCAAGGCCCAACAGATGTTCGTGGACGTCGCCGACAACGCCAAGGGCATCAGCAGCGCCGTCCGTGCCCGGTTCGACAGGTACAAGGTCGCCAACCGCACGCTGTCCGACGTCATCGACCACCCGCTGCTCAAGGGACGTGTGGACCCCGAGCAGGATCGCATGACGCTCAAGAATCCCAACCTCATGGGCGCCAAGCACGTCGCGGACATCACCCGCGCGATCATCGCCGGACCCAGCGGCCAGATCAGCAAGAAGGCCGAGAAGACCCTCACCGATGGCGAAGTCATCGAAAAGGTGAAGGACTTCCTCGACGTCATCTCCACCGCGTTCGAGGATCTCGCGACCCTTACCGAGGACGACCCCGACACCGAGTCCAGGGTCGGCGAGCTGACCATGTCCCAACAGTTGCGGCGTACCTCGCTGCTGGGTTCGGTGGGCATGCTCCGCGTCCTGGGCGGCGTCTTCCGGGACCTGCGTTCGGGGGAGAACCCGGCGTCGCTCGACGACATCACCGCGTTCTTCAAGCGTCTGGACCCGCACATGGACGCGCCGATCGCCGACGGCGGCATCTGGCGCACCAGTGCCACCGGCGTCGACTTCGAGCCGAACGCGTCCGCGCCGATCATGAGGACACAGAACATCATCCACCTGGTGGGCGTCATGAGCGGCTGGTACGCCAGGCCCCCGGCCGCGTTGTGACCACCGCGCCGGAGGGCGGGCGGCGTGGTCCGCCGAGGCGCCGGTGACCTGCGGCCGTCTCCGCTTCGAGCCCCGGGAGGCACCGGCGGAGCCGGGATGCCTCCCGGGGCGCCCCTTCGGCGGCGGACGCCTTCGCGTCGGCGGCGGAAGTGAGTACGCCCCCACCGTCAACGACGCCCTTGTTCCCGGCCGCACGGTGTCCGGGACCGATCGTCCGTCCGGTCCCGGCCGACGGCGGAATCACCATTACTTCGCGGGCGAACGAAACCGCCCCTTTTCCTGTGAGTTGGTCGCGTGGACGAATTATTGAGGCAGATAAGTGATCTCCAGCCGTTCTGGGATTCCGGGACGACCGACGAGATGCAACGGCGCGGCGCCTTGCTGTCCGGGAAATTCGAGCCGCGCGTCAGGGAATGGGGCGACGAACTCGCGAAGACGATCGGGATTCCCCTCGACGACCTCGGAGTGAAGGCGAGCAATGGCATCACCAAGAACGCGCGAATACCCTGGCTCCGGGTCTTCTCGGAGAAGGCGTCGCCGAGTGCCACGAAGGGATGGTACGTGGTGTACCTGTTCGACGCCTTGGGGCACCGTGTACATCTCTCGCTCAATCAGGGAACGACCAGCTGGGACGGTCCCTCCCTACGGCGACGAAGCCACGCGGAGCTGAGGGCGCGGGTCGCCTGGGCCCGTCCCCTGGTCGCGGCCGCCGCAACGGCCCGGCCGGACCTCGTCGACGCCATCGATCTCCAGGCCGGTCACGGCAAGCTGGCCAGCGGCTACGAACGGGGGAACGTCCTGGCCGTGTCGTACGAGCGCGACCACGTCCCGTCGCCCGACGTCCTGGCTCGCGACCTCTTCTTCATGGTCGGCTTGTTGGGCCTCGTCTATAGGGCCGAGAAAACGGTTCCGTTCATTCCCGGCGACGTCGGCCCGGAAATCCTGGAAGCCGAGACGGAGGCGGCGAAGACGACCGAAAGAAAAACCGGGAAGGCGGCCGGGCAGGGATTCGGCACCACGCTGACCTCCGAGGAAAGGAAAGCGCTCGAGGGGCACGCCGTAGCCATGGCCACGCGGTACTTCGAGAATCTCGGATGGGATGTCGAGGACGTCGGATTGAAGAAACCCTTCGATCTCCTGATGACCCGCGGCGAGGAAATACTGCGGGCGGAGGTCAAGGGAACGACGTCGCACCCGGGCCAGGTTGTCCTGACGCGACGCGAAGTCGAGAAACAACGCGAATTCGCCCCCGCGAACGCACTGGTGATCGTGCACTCGATCGAATTGGTCCGCAGCGCCGATCGGCCGGTCACCCGGGGCGGGGACCTCGTCTGCGTCTCCCCGTGGGAAATAGCGGAAGAAGACCTGACCGTCGTGTCGTACATATACAAGACGGGTCTCTGACCGAGCGAGCGGGTCGATCGCACGCGGCGGGCGCGCGCCCGCCGTCGATCACCCCCGGAGCTCTCGTGCCTTCTGGGAGAAGTCATTCGAGTTCGAATCAATCCGCCTCTCCGGCTCATGCGGATACTTTCAGGTCCGGTAACATGCATTACCGGACCTGAATCGTCAGGGCGGTCGATCGGAGGACGCAACATGCGCGTGGAGGTCGATCCTGGGAGATGGCCCGGGGAGCCACGCGGTCGTCCCAGCTCGGGTGGCGCCCGAGTCGCGTCCTGGAGATCCCCGGTCGCGCGCGCCGCCGGGCAGATCCCGTGTCGACGGGCCGTCGCGTTCTTCGGGATTGGTCGCGATCTCCCGGTGGATACGTGCCGCAGGCCGGGGGTGGGTCGGTGACCAGGGCCGAACTTGCCCCTCGTGGTACGGGGTTGGTAGAGGCGGAGGTCGTTCCCGCCTACGGTGCGGCCGACTTCGAGTTGCCCGAGGAGACGGTTCGGCGGGTACTGCGTGGGCGGTCCGGGGAGACGGTCCGTGCCTACACGCGGGATTGGGAGGCGTTCGAACTTTGGTGCGCGACGGCCCGGGATCGTTCCGGGCGGCCCGCGCCGCGGGTCGCGTTGCCCACCACGTGGGCGACCCTGGCCGCGTACGTCACGCACCTGGTCATCGCCGACTACGCGCCCTCCACGATTCGGCGGGCGATGTACGCGGTGTGTGCGCGGCATCGGGCGGACGGGGTGCCGATCCCGGACACCACGACCGCGCGCAAGGTGATCGACGACCACCAACGCGAGCGCGCCGACCGGGGGTTGGCCAAGCGCAAGGCCCCGCCCCTGCGCGTCGAGGCGTTGCGGGCTGCGGTCGCCACCTGCGACACCGACACTCTGGCGGGCCTGCGCGATCGGGTGATCCTGGTCCTGGGTTTCGCCCTGATGGGTCGCCGCAGCGAGATCGTCGCCCTCGACTTGGACGACGTGAGCGTGGAGGAACGCGGCCTGCTGGTACGCATTCTCAGCTCCAAGACGGACCGCAAGGCCGAGGGCGTCGTGGTCGCCATCCCCCGCGGACGCCATCTCGACGTCGACCCGGTACGCGCGGTGTCCGCCTGGTGCACGGCGCTCGCCGAACGCGGCGTCACCACCGGGCGGCTGGTGCGATCGATCGGGAAGGGCGCGAGCCCGAGCATCGGCGCGTCGCTCAGTGATCACCACGCCAACAGGATCGTCCGCAAACGCGCCGTCCTGGCCGCCGTGCCCTCCGCACACCTGGTCACCACCCACTCGCTGCGCTCCGGAGGCGCCACCGCCGCGGCCGACGGCGGCGCCTCGGTCCACGACATCGCGGTCCACGGGCGCTGGAGTCCGAACTCGCCGGTCGTCCACGAATACGTGCGCCGCGCAAGGCAGTTCCACGAGAACGTACTCGATGGCGTGCTGTGACCCGCGTACCCGAAGGGCGTGGTGCGGCGGTCGCTTCCGGGACGTGTTCCCTCGTGCGTCGGGGTGGTACTCCCGCATCTCGCGAGCGTCGGGGCGTCGTGTGCGTCGCGTGTGTCCGGTGCTGCCGGTCGTGCCCTGCCCGCGACCTGTTCTACCAGTGTCCGAGCATGCCGGGTGAGTCGATGTCGACGGTGATGATGCCGGGGGGATAGGCGTCCTCGTGCGGGGTGAGCAGGATGGACATGCCGGTGAATTCGGCGCGGGGGAGGGCGCAGTAGAGGGCGTGGCAGGTGTCCGGGCCGCCGAGGCCGTCACGGATCATGGTGCCGACGCCGATCGCCGCGACCGTGTCGAGGGGGTCGACGTTCACGCTGGTGAGGGCCAGGACCCTGCGGGAGACGTCTGGTTCCTCGGCTTCGGCCTGGGTCAGGCACAGGGCGGGGATCACGAGGTGGTCCCCGGGAGTGCGGGCCATGTTGCCGGCGAGGAGGTTGAGCGTCTTGTGGCCGGCGGCGAGGGCTTTGACCGCGCCGGTGTCCAGGATGATCACGTGAGGGGTTTCCGGGCCTTCTCTGCGGCGATCCGGTGGATGTTGGCCAGGATGTCGGGGGCCTGGTCGAATTCCTCGTCGGTAATCGGGACACCGATGACCGAGCGCACCGTTTCCCGGTCGGCGGCCAGACGCTCGGCGCGTTGCGCGGCGGTGGGCTGCTCGGCCGCGAGCACCTCGACCAGTTGTCCGATGCTCAGCCCGCGCTCCTTGGCCAACTCCGCGAGATGATCGCGAGTCTCCCGCGGGACCTGAATCGTCGTCGACGTCATAGCATCACTATAGACCTACTACAGAGCTTGCGTTCGAGATCGTTCCTTGCGACTGTCGGCGGGAAATTTGGCTGCGAACGCCACCCGGCTTCGGTTGCCGGCCCCGCGTGGGTTCGGCGAGCCCCTGTTCGAGACGATGCGCGGATCAACGATCGGCCGCGAGTGCCGTCGTTCGACCGGGGTGTCGTCTTGGTCGAGGACCAGGACGCGTTGGCCCGCGCCGGGGCGGATGTCCGCGTGTACGGCGTCGGCAGCGCGATGGTCGCTCGTCGGGCGGGTCCGACTGGAGTCCCCACGCAGGTGGGGGTGCGCCGCCCCGGGCTACCAACCCGGGGCTTCACGGCGCCCCCAGCGCATAATCAGCAATGGATGACGACACCCGTCGAGCCGAATAGCCCGGCGGCAATGCTGACCTGCGGAAACCTCCGTAAGTGACACAGGAAGTGTCACCGTGTGGCACTCAGATCGCGTGCGCCCACTCCGCATAGCCGAGCAGCGTTTCCGTCGACGACCGCTGCAACCGCACCAGCATGGCTCGGAGCCGCAGGGCGCACCGCCCGGCGCGTGCTCCACCCGAGTGCGCCGGCTACCGATCACGGCCGCCGCGGTGCCACCCTGGGCGCATGCCCATCACGCACATCCGCGGCAAGGCCGTCGTCCTTCCCGACACGCTCGACGAGATCCGCGCCGGCCTCCCCGAGGAGCGGCGCGCCGAGTTCGACCGCGTCATCGGGAGCACGCCCCTCCGGCAGATCGCCCAGGTCGCCCTTTTCGACTTCGCCATGCCCGACGACGCACACGCCGAGTCCGAAGAACAGATGGCCCGCATCCACGCCGGCGACTACACGGGCGTCACCGATGCCGACGGCAACCCCTACCGGCCACCGGAGGCGTCCGAGTGAGCTACTACGTGCAATACACCGACCTCGCCGAACGCGGACTCTCGGGCCTGTCCACCGCCGATCGCGCAACCATCAAACGCCAGATCGAGAACACGATCGGCCGCGACCCCTACGGCCACGGATCCTCGCCGATCCACGGCAACAAGGAACGGCGATCCGCGTCCCTGTCCTCGGCGGTCTTCGAGTACGAGGTCTCCGCGTCCGTGCTGACCATTACCGTGCTGCGCGCCGTCCCCTGGTAGACCGACCACCCGGACACTGGCCGCGCCCACCGCCGCGGTGTCGGACCCGGCGGGTAGCGTCGCGTGCCGGCAGGTCAGTCTCCGAGGCTGGCGATCCTGCGCACCTCGGCGAACCATGCGTCCGCGAGGTGCCGACGTGCCCACCCGTGAGGGGGTCCGTAGGGATCTCGGGCCAGTCGAATGGATCCGACGGCTCCCTGTGCGCCGCGTCGAGGAGGGTACGTCCCGCCTCGGCGTAACCACGCAACTACGGGTAACGGCGGTTCAGTTCATCGAGCACCCAGCTGTCCGTGGTCAGGCCCTGCGTGCGGTGTTCGACGACCAGGCGCGCGAGGTGGACCTTCGATGCCGCCGACAGGGGGCGCCGATCGCCAGGCCGTCGCCCGGTCGTTGCCAGCTCGTCGCCGGCGCGGGCCTGGTCGACGGCCGCCGCTTCGGTCACCGGTTGGCCGTTCGGACTTCGATGTGTCGCGCGACCCTGCCGTCGCCGGGCGCGGCGCGGATGCCCTCGCTGTCGAGCAACCGGTCGCGACGGTCGCGCAACGCGGCGACCTGGCCGCTGCCGAGCCCGGTGACGTGCGTCGGGTCGAGGCACAGCTGCGGCTCCGGGCACCGTGGGGGTGGGGATGAGGTCGGACGGTGCTGGGTGATGTCGCCGACACGCCCTTCGCGGAGGTGCTCTTGGAGATGGATCGCTCCACGTGGTTCGGGCCCGTCACCGGCGATGGAGTCGACGACCGGCCGCAGCGGTGGGCTGGTGCCCTCTCGAAGCAACCTGCCCGGCCGGCCCGGCAGGCGGTCCTCCGGGCACGGCGACGCGGCAGCGCGTCGGCGTCGATGAGGTGGAACTCGGTGCGCTCGCAGATGTGGACCGCCGCCCCGAGTCCGGCCGTCCGGGGCCAAGGGTCGCGAACATGTCCAGCCGCCACGGCTCGTCGCCGACAGGTGTGGGGGAGTTGGTCCAGGGTGCCACCACCTCTACATCGGTCTTGCGGGTTCCAACAGGTGTGCACAGGCGGTTGGTGAGAGCGGGCTCGATGCGGGGCTGCCGTATCGGGCCATGGAGCGGTTCCGCTCGACTGACCACCTGGCGGGGTCGGCACTTCGACGTTTCGTCTGTTGTCAGCAGGGGTGTCCGGTCGTGTCCGCGACCGGGCGGCGGGCACGAGAAGTGTTTCGGCTGTGGGACATGTGGCCCAGGTTCGCAGGCGTGTTCGGGGTGTGTGGCTTTCGCCGGTCACATCGGCGCGTTCGGCCGAACCTTCCCCTGTATGGATGTGCAGCGATGGGGGCGCGTGGATAAGCCGTTTCGCTCGGGGGCAGGATACGGTCCCGAGCCCCGTTTCGGCGCGGGTGTCGTTTCGGTCGTTGCCCGTGGGGGTGTGTCGGATCGCCGGGGGTGTGGCGGTGCGGGGTTCGGCGTTCGTCGGCGTCCGCCACGTGCTGCTCGCGGGTGGCGGAGCCGGGCCGCGGTGGCGTCGGCGTTCGTCGTCCTGGGGTCTGGGTTGGTCGGGGGATGCGACTCCGGTGGGCCTCCCGTGCCGGCGCGCTCCGGTACTGGTGTGTCCGCGGCATCTGCGCCGCGCGGCGCGGCGGTTCGGGATTCGGGGCCGGGATCCGGTGTGGCCGCGCTGTCCCTGCCGGGGTTGGGTGGGGAGGCGGTCTGGTCGGTCGCGATGCCGCCGAAGGGGTACGAGGACGACGCGCCGGAGGTCGTCGTCGTGGGCGCGACGGTCGTGGTGGTGACGCCGACCGGTCCGGCGTCCGGGGGATACGAGTACGGCGTCCCGCGACGGGCCACTCGGCCGCAGCGGGTCGAGTTGCGGGAGGCCGCGACCGGCGCGGTGCGGGCGAGCTTCGCGGTCTTCGGGGCGGTGTCGGCGGAGACGTGGCGGGGACGTCCGGCGGTCGTGGTGCGCGGCCGTCGCGTCACCCCTGCCGAGGGGTTGACGCGGGAGAAGCGCGATTGGCGGGTCGACGCCTACGACGAACAGGGCGCGCGGATCGGCGGGGTGGAACTGCCGCCGAACGAGGACAGCGCGGGCGGCGTCGCGGTCGTGGACGGCTGGGTCGTCACCGGCGTCCACGACCGGGGGCGTCGCGCGGTGCGCATCTCGGCGGCGGGCGGCGACGCTACCGGGGTCACGTTGCCGTGTGCACTCGGCAACTGCGATCCGACCGTGGCCTACTCGGAGTCGCCCTTCGTAATGGGCGACACAGCGTTCCTCCCCGACCAGAGCGGGCCCGAGATCGACGCACCGGGACGCGTGACGGCCTACGACATCGCGACCGGCGCGCGACGGTGGTCGACCGACGGCGTCACCGGGCCGGCGGGCAGCGATCCGAACGCGTACCCGCACGGGATGCGTCCCGCCGTCGTGGGCCGGGTCGGCGAGCAGGTCGTGGTGGCGTGGCGGACGAGTCCACGTGGCACGGAGGTGGTCCTGGGCCTGCACGACCGCCTCACGGGGGCGTTGATCGCGACCGGGCCGCGCGTTCCCGACGGCGTCTCCGAGTTCCGCACGGACGCCGGGGGCACCTTGGCCGTCGTCTGTGGTGATCGGTGCGCCGCGTGGGAGCCGGCGACCGGCCTGACGTTGTGGCAGCAGGGCCGGGACGAACTCTCCTTCGCTCCGCGCACGGTGGTCGGCGGCGTCGTGTACGGGGTGCGGAAGGACGGCGGTGCGATGGGTCCGACCACGCCGCTGGCGCTGGACGCGCGCTCGAAGCGGGTGCTGTCCCCGATGCCGCCCGACGTGACGATCACCGCGATCAGCGACCACTGGGCACTGGTGACCACGGAACGAGTCGTCTTGGTCTACCCGGTGCGAACGCTCTGAAAGACACCCGCCTCGCGCCCGCGCGACAACTCGCGGACAAGCTCGACGGCGGTGGCCGACCACTCGGCAAAACGCGCGAAATGCCTTGCGAGACGCGCCGGTTCGACAACATGGAGAGGTCGGAGAGATCAGAGGACCACAACCAGGGGGCGCTTGTGGAAGAGTTCCAAAAGTCGACGGGTAGCGTCGAGGCCGATCCGGCCCTCACCGGCCCGCTCCGACCGGGCTGGCGCAAGAGCACGTACAGCAACTGCCAGGGATGTTGCGTCGAGGTGGCACCGATCTCGCCTCGCGTCGGTGTGCGTGACTCGGATCCGCGTCGGCCCGGAACCATGGTGTTCGGCGGACCGGCCTGGCACGGGTTCCTGTCGGCTGTACGAGCACGGACCACGGGTACGGGCCCTTCGTGAACGACTCGCTCGTCGTGGCGGTCGTCGGGGTGGTCGGCACACTCGCCGCCGGGATCTTCGCGCAGCGCAGCGCGATGAAGACCAAGGTCGTCGAGCTCCGGCACGCGGAGCGGATCCATGTCGACACCGAGGCGGCGAACGCCCGCCGGGCCTATCTGGAGGCTCGCCGGCAGGCGTACGGGGATCTCAACCAAGCCCTTCGCGACAAGTACACGCACCTGCTTCACCACTTGCGGGTCCTGCGGGGAAACCGCGCGGTCGAGGCGTCGCACGTCCAGGTCGAGGACGAGAGCGAACGCGAACTGAGGGCCACCTACGCGAAGGCGCAGATGGTCGCCGCCGACGATGTCCTCGAGCGGGTGGGTCCACTTGTCGCGCGGCTGTATCTCGTACATCGCGTCCTGCGGCAACACGACACGGGCGAGACACCGGAGGAGGATCTCGACGCCCTGAAAAAGCATTTGGACAGGGCCAGTGAGGCGTTGTACGAGGTGCGTCAGGCGATGCGACGAGATCTGGGCGTCACCGAACTACCGCTTGATCGCCCTCCGAACTACGGGTCCATGACCACGTAGCGCCGGAAAATCCCCGCAAAGCCGCGGACCCCGTCCTGACCGCCGCCATGCTCAACGGCGACGCCCGACCCCCACCCCGCCAGTAGGGAGTGGGGGTCACGGTGCCGTGGGTTCGTTGGACAGCGCGAAGCCGCGGGCGGTGGCCGACGCGACGGCGTGGCCGACGATTGCGGGTGTCCCCGACTCCGGACCGGCGGGCGCGCCGTGTGTCGGCAACGCCCGCCCCCGCTGCGGCCCGCCGGGGCGTGAGCATCCGCTCAGGCGATCCGGAACTTCACCGTTTCGATGTTCGACGCGACCCCGAGCGCCTTCAGGTCGCGGGCGTCCACGGTGCCGTTCCCGTCGGCGTCCGGCACGGTGGCCGGCGCGTCGTCGAGCACGCCGTTGTGGTTCAGGTCGTCGACCACCGCGACGGTGAGCACCGTGTCGGTGTTCGTACCGAAGAACGCGCCACCCACCAGCCAGCTGTCGGCGATCGTGCTGCCGCGACGGCCCTGTTCGGCGATCGCGGTGACGTTGAACAGGTTCGCCAGGTTGGTGCCGGGGCCCGAGAACCCGGGCTTGTCGGCGACGGTCGTGGACAGCAGGACGACGACACCCGGCAGCTTGTCGTCCTTCCCGGGCGAGAAGGTACCCGCCGCCGGAGGCACGTTGTTGTGCTTGTCCGGCCCGGTCAGTTGCGGCCCGGTCCAGCCGGCCGCCCGCAGCCCGTCGCGGTAGCGGACGTTCAGGTCGAACATCCACGCCTTGCCCTCGATCCCGGTGCTCGCCCCGGCGCGCGGGGTGAGCACGTCGACGTGGGCGGCGCGGCTCTTGTCCGAGCTGTCGGCCAGCGCGGTCGGCGCGAGTACCGCGACGGCGGCGACGGCAAGGCCGAGGGCGGACCAGCGCAGCGCTTTGGTGTGGTTCATCGGATGCGTTCCCTTGGTGGGCGGGCCTCGCCGGGGTGCGAGACGGTCGCCGGGGGATACGGACGGAACCTCCACGTGCGTTCAGCATGTGCCGAAGAATCATGGGATCTTCGCATCGCGCCGTGCCGCGCCTGACGACTCGTCACGTCGTAACCGGCACACGCAACGCCGGCGGCCCGCCAGGCACCGTGCTGAGCCCGAGCGCGACAGCCCCCTGGCGACGCATCCCCGCGGTCAGTTCGACGGAGACGGAGCGCTCGCCGAGCGCGGTGAAGCTGCCGGCCGGCACGCGCGAGCCGTCCGCCCGTTCCAGCCACACCAGGTAGTGCTCGCCCGCGGGCAGGCCGCCGACGTCGAGCCGGAGGCTGACCCCCCACGAGTGGTCGGTGAGGTACGCGGTCGCGTGGGTGCCGCCCGACGAGTAGGCGACCTGCGGTCGCGGTCGGTCCGGCGAGTCGAGTGCCGACGTCAGCAGCAGCACTCCCGCGACGGTGGCGGCGACCCCGGTGAGCACCCCCGTGCCGACCGCCGCCGCGCGGCGGCGCGCCCGACGCCGGGCCGCGGCGACACCGGCCAACACCGCCTCGCCGAGCCGCGCGGGCGGCACCGGCGGATCCTGGGCCACCCGGTCGGGATCGGCGCGGCCGAGGCGCTCTGCGGTGGCGCGCAGCATGCGCAGCTCGGCCGTGCAGGACGGGCAGCCGTCCAGGTGCGCCCGGGCGGCCATGGCCTCGGCGTCCGACACACGTCCGAGTGCCGCCATGCCGAGCAGCGGCCGGAAATGCGCGCACTGCCGTGACTGCTCACCCGAGGTCATCGTCCCACCCCATTTCCTCCAGGATCAGGCGCAGGGCCTTGAGTGCGTAGAAGACCCTGCTGCGCACCGTCCCGACCGGGATGCCCAGGTCGGCGGCCACTTCCGCGGCCGCGCGGTCCCGCAGATGCACTTCCACGAGCACCGTGCGGTGCTCGGGGCTGAGGCGGCGCAGCGCCTCCTCGACCTGCATGGCGTCCAGCAGCCGGTCCCACGGCTCGTCACCCGGTTCCGGCACGGCACCCGGGCCGGTGTGGCCCGCGTCGACCGCGACCGGTTTGGGTCGGACGCTGCGGGCCCGGGCCAGGTCGATCACCACGTTCCGGCAGATCGCGAACAGCCAGGTCCGGGCGGATGCCACGCCGGCATCGTAGCGATCGGCGGCGCGCCACGCGCGGACGAACGTCTCCTGGACGGCTTCCTCCGCCAATCCGGGATCGCCCAGCGAGCGGCACGAGAACGCGAAGAGTTCGCCGCCGTACCGCTCGTACAGCGCGCGTACCTCCCCATCGGTGTCCGGCCGTGCCCGCTCCGCGCGCGCCCCGGCGCTCCGGAGCCTCCACCGCATGCCGCCTCCATCCGAATGGGCCGTGACGAGCCCGAGTACTCGCCGCCCGGGGTTACGGACGGCACGGCGCTCGCGTTCACCGCGCGACGGACCCGGCGCCGGGCAGTGCCGCGCGCCGGGTCCGTCCGGAGACCGCTACCGCCGAATGTGGTGCTCACCGAACAGCGTGGGCAGGCCCGCCAGCCCCCACTCGGCAACCCGGCGGCCCAGCGTGGCACCGGCAACGTCCGAGTAGCGGAAGTGCACGCCTTCCCAGACGCGCGCGTTGATGTTGTCACGCGTCATTTCGTGCCAGTACGCGTAGGTCCGGGTCACGCCGTCGGGACTGCCCAGAGTGACGGGGGTTGCCGGACCGGGTCCGGCCAACGCGGTCAACACGGCCTCGGCGGCGCCCGCGAACGTGCAGTGGCCGCCCGGGTAGTCGGGGTGCCGCGGGGTCGCCACCAGCGGTTCCCACGTCGGGTCCGGGTCCACGGAGCCCTCGCGGATCGCGGTGACCGGGCGCCAGCGGGTGTGGACGTACTTGGCTTCGAAGACGGCGATCTGCGCGTCGACGCTGATCGTGTGGAAGGCGGCGACGAGCCGGGCACGGTCGCGTACCGAACGCGGGCGGGGGTGGGCGACCGCGGCGCGCAGGGCGCCGGTGAAGCCGGCGAGCGAGGACTGCTGCCAGAACAGTGCCGTGTCGGTCTGCTTCGGCGTGCGCGGGCCGCCGGTCTTGCGGCCGTAGGCGCGGATCTCCGCGAGGTCGGTCAGGTAGGTGTCCGAGCCGAGGTCGGGCGCCGGGCCCGGCCGGAAGCGGTCGGCGCGGCCGAGGAGGAATGTCCGGCCGAGACGCTGCCCGAATTGCACGGCGGGCCTGGTCGGATCGGGCGGGGTCGGGCGCCAGATGCCCGGGGCCACCGGCGGCGGCGTGTATGGGGCGTTGACCTGCTCCGGCCGCAGACCGTCGCCCTCGCGTTCGGCCACCGCACGCGCCGCCTGCCGCTCGCCTTCCGCGATCCCGGCGGACGTCCGACGCCCCGCCGGCAGCCGCGCGAGCGTGCGGGCGAAGGCACCGTCCAGGAACGCGGCCTGATCGGGGCCGGGGAACAGCGTGCGCAACGCGGCGTGCACCGCGGAGGCCACGGCGGCGTCTTCGAAGTCCCGGTCCCGGCCGTACTCCAGCGCCCGCGCCGCAGCGAGCCAACCGATGCCCCACGCGCGGCTGTTGGTGATCTGCGTTGGGGCGCCCCAGGAGGCGATGACGGCCGCGGTGGTGTCGTACCACTCGATGATCACGTCGGGGCGGGACGTGCCGTCGAGCGTCTCGGTGCCGGCCGGCGTGCCGGCCCGATCGGCCCGGCCCTGCGCCCGCGCCGGCCCGGCGGCACCGAACGCGACGGCGACGGCGGCACCGGCGCCGAGACCGATCAGCCGGCGCCGCCCCACCATGTGGGATTTCGGTGCTTTTGCCCCGACGTCGCCGGCGCGCACCCCTGCTGTCTCGTCGTCCCCGAGCGCGTTCATGGTCTGCCCTCCACATGTCACCGACGTTGTCGGGAAGGGGATACGAAGGGCGCACCCTGAACGTTCAACGCACCGTGCCGGACCGGGCCTTGGACGCCCTTCGGCCGCGCCTTGGCGGCGCAGCGTGAGGGGGTTCTTCGCCGGCGTCGGCGGCCTCGGCCATCGCCGACCGGCCGGCCGCGCTGATCGCCCCGCGGGTCAGAGGTGGGGCACCGAGCCGACCATGCCGCCGTCGATCACCAGGTCCTGACCGGTGATGTAGGAGGCGTCGTCGGAAGCGAGGAAGGCCACCGCCGCGGCGACCTCGTCGGCGTGGCCGATGGTCCCGAGCGGTACCTGCGCCGCGTTGCGTTCGTCGGCGTTCGGGTCGTCGTCGGCTCCCCGGTACATCTCGGTGTCGATGAAGCCGGGGCTGACCGAGTTGACGCGGATGCCGCGGGGGGCAAGGTCCGCACCGAGGGTGCGGGCCAGGTTGTGGACGGCGGCCTTGGTGGCCGAATAGACGGACGCGACCGCAAGGCCCCGATGCAGCGTCCAGGAGGCGTTGAGCACGATGGCACTGCCGTCCTTCAGCAGTGGCAGCGCCTTTTGGACGGTGAAGAACACCCCCTTGAAGTTGACGTCGGTGGAGTGGTCGAAGTCGGCTTCGGTGAGTTCGGCGCCGCGTTTGAAGACGCCGGTGCCGGCGTTGGCGAAGACCGCGTCCAGAGTTCCGCGCCAGGTCTCGATACGGCGCATCAGTACGTCCAGGTCGGTCAGGTTCGCAACGTCCGCGCGCACGGTCAGCAGGCGCTCGCCGGCATCGAGGTCCGCTTCCGCGTCGGCCAGTCTCGACTGCGTGCGCCCCGTGATCGCCACATACGCGCCTTCGTCCAACAGGCGCCGGGCGGTGGCCAGCCCCATACCCGAGGTGCCACCGGTGATCAGGACGGTTCGGTTGGTGAATCGCTTCATGCGGACGATCATGCGGCGCCGGACGGCGTGCCGGCAGTGCGGGACGAACATGGGTCCGGCACCATCACCTTGGTGCACGGACCGAGCGGCCCCGCCGGTGGCGCCCGGTCTCAGAGGCGATGCGGAACCGTCGTCCGCAACAAGGTGCCCAGGCGCTCTTGCGTCGGCTCCTCCGCCGGGGTGTGCAGCACGAGGCGGTGACCGGGCAGGTCCGGGAGAGTCAAGGTGGTGTAGTCGAAGAGGAGCAGGCCGACCTCGGGGTGGGCAACGGCCTTTCTGCCGGAGGCGGCCTCGCAGATACGGAGCACATGTCCTGCGCGAGCCGGCCGAACTCCGCATCGTCCGGGTAACGCGCGGCGTCCGCCCTGAACTGGCCGACGATCACCTGCGCGGCATCTCGCCAGTGGATCAGTGACGACCGGTAGCGGGCGCTGGTGAAGAACGTCACCAGGCAGTTGTGGTCGTGCTCGCCGTAACCGAACACCAGCGCCGCCGCATCGTTCACGGCCACCAGGTTCCAATGCCGGTCCATCAGGTAGGCGGGGCGATGCGGGAACCCGGGGCGGATTCGACCCGGCCGGCAGGTACAGGTGTTCGCGTTCCACGGCGTCCATCCGCAGCACCCGCGCGATCGCGTCCAGCACCTCCGCCGACACGTTGATCTCCCGCCCCTGCTCGAGCCACGTGTACCAGGACACGCCCACCCCGGCGAGGATCACGACCTCCTCACGGCGCAGCCCCGGCGTACGCCGCCCGCGCGGATCGCCGACCGCCATACCGGCCTCGGTCGGAGTCGTCCGAGCCCGTCGCGACCGCAGGAACTCCCGTATCTCGGCGCTCCGCCGGGCCCGCGCCTCGGCGGACAACTTGGTGATCTCCATCGAGGCAGCGTAGATCCGCTCGCGCCCCGGTGCACCCGACGGGTGGTGCGGTTGCCGGCCGCCGAACGACTTCACCGAGCCATGTGCGATTCCGCCGCAAGCGCGGCGGGTCGATCCGTACGGCGGGCCGGACGACGGGCCCGACATCGACTCCGGGCCGGCGCCGGACGCGTACGACCGACTCACCCCCGGCTGCATGGGGCTACGCGCACGGCGGCTCACCCCCATCGCCGCAGGGACTTCGCTTTGTTTTCGACGGCATGCACGGCCTACACCAGCTCATCCCCGTTTGCGTAGATGATCTGGAGCTGTCGAGTACCCCATCAACCGTGCGGCGGCTCAATCCCACCGGCTTCTTTGTGAACTCGGCCGCCGGCGCCGCACGATCGCCGCTACGGTCCCACCCACCACAGGGAGGGGACCCCGAATGCGTACAGCCACATCGGCCGCGATCGTGCTCGCCGCAATCGCGCTGGCCGCCGGATGCAGCCGCGACACGAAGACCGCGCCCGCCGCGAACGCGATGACCGCACAACAACTCGCGGACAAGCTCAAGGCCGGCGGCCAACCGCTGGGTGACATCACCGCGTTCGACGAGACCACCGACCCGAATCATCAACTCGGCAGGCCCGGCCAGTACACGGGCAAGGTCGGATTCGTCGACACCCGCGTCGACCTCGCCGACGCCCTCGACGAACCGGGCGACATTTCACGGGGTGGTGGCATCGAGGTCTGGCCGAACGAAGCGGCGGCCCGGAAGCGCGCCGACTACATCCAGAAAATCACCGCCGCACTCAACATGCCGATCATGCGCGAGTACGACTACGTCAGAGGCGGCTACCTCCTGCGAATCACGCAGACACTCACACCCGAGCAAGGCAAGGCATACGAAGCCGCCCTGAAGTCCGCCGTTGGCTGACCCCAACGCGACGAAACGACCCCCACCTGCGTGAGGACTTCCTATCGCGCGTCGCTGCGTCGGGCGGCTACCGTTTCCGTATACAGCTCCGTGGTCAACGCATCGTGACTGATACCCAACCCCTTCAGCACCTCCCGCACTACGGCCAACGCCTCGGCCACCTGATCGTCGGATTCGACGAGGGATTCGACTTCGATGAAGGTCTCGTCCAGCTCGGGGACCCGCACGAGTGTGGCAAGCAGCCGGCGACCGGCATGGTGGAAGTCGTAGTTTCGGCAACGTTTCTCGAACTGGATCATCGGCGTGTACCCGAGTCCGCGCAGCAGCGCGTGCGCTGCGCGCGCGTCGTCGATGCGGGTCTCGTGCTCCGGCTTGGACCCGGATTCCTCGTCGACCCGCGCACCCTTGTACGTCATCATCGAGACGGTTTCGACTCCATGCACGGTCCGGATACGCAGCTCGCGACCCTCGGTCGTGAGGGTGCGCTGGGCGTCGTCGTAGTAAATGTCCTGGTAGACCTCGGCACGTCCCACTGCCAACTTCTCCAGGGCGTCGAGGACATGCTCCGGGTCGCGCACGTGGGCCTTCAGCTCTGCCTCGATCATGTGGTTCCTATCAATCAAGCTGCGTGGGCACTTCGAACAGGCTGGTCAGAACCTTGTCCGGGGTCCGGCTCACCCCCACCTGTGTGTGGACTTCGAGATGGTCAGTCGAGCGGGACCGCTCCGTGGCTTGGCGCAGCAGCCTCGATGCGGCGGGCCAGCTCGATGTCGTGCTCGGCGACATGGCCACCGAGATCGCTCGAACTGATGCTGATGTGGACGGTCTTGTACCCGAGGGTCGCGTCGGAGTGGTGGCCCCAGTCGTCCTGGATGGCCGCGATGTGCACAACGAACGCGGCGCCGGCGACGTGCGAAATCGAATACGTCCGCTCGATACGGCGACCGTCCGTGGTCCAGCCGGGCAGGTCGACGGACAGGATCTTCTCGATCTGAGGGCGAGTCAACGCTTCGGCCACGGTCATGCCTCCAGGTCAGCGGTGCGAGCAGCTCGGCCGGTTCGCGGCCGATCGAGTGATCGTGCCACGCCCGCATCTCTGCCTCCAGGGATGACAGCTCTCGTGCGGCCCGTGCGCTGCCGGTGCCGAGAGCCACCTCGACTGCCACGTGGGACAGGGCGAGTGCTGCTTCGGGTTGGCCGAGCGCCGCTTTCGCGCGGGCCTGGCGTGCGCTCCACACTCCGGCGTCCCGCCGTGCCGGACCGACGGGCGACGGAATGATCTGCTGCCACAGCCGATCGGCATCCGCGTACAGACCCAGCCGGCCATAACACGTCGCGCGCTGCTACGAACGCGCTGAGTTCCACCTCACCGACGCCGATGTCGCCATCCTCGCGGGCACGTTCCTCCGGCCGCCGCGCCCGGAGGACCGCCCGCCCGGCCGTGCCCGCCTCCTCCGGGAAGGCACCGCCCTCCGGCTGCGGCTGTACATCTCCGCCGTCGACGGCGACCAGCCCGAGCCGCGCGGGATCATCCACATCCAGGACCACCACCGCAAGGTGCTCCTCGACGACATCGCCCGGCACCGCCTGGATCTCATCCCCACCAGTACCGTGCCCGAGCCGCAACTGTTCCTCGACCCGGTGCCCGTTACCGGCTACAGCATCGACCAGGTCGCCGCGCTGCGCGACCGGTGCGAACGCCGGGTCGACAGCGAGGGCATCCGGGCCGCGCTCGCCGACCGTGAGATTGCGCGGCACGTCGCAACCCGGGCGGCCGACCAGTGATCGAGGCAGCAGACGTCGACCCTGCCCGCGCCCAGCGAACCGCGCTCGACCGACCGGCTGCCACAGCCGCCCCGCAGCGACCCGACGTGGCCGAGATGCGCAACGCGCTGATCACCACGACCACCGCCGGACCAGTCGCCACCGCAGTCGCCGAGCGCATGGCCTATCGGCGCCTGATCCGCGGCAACGGCCCCGAGCGAGACCTGTAGCGGACACGACGAAGCAGGTCCGCCCCACGCAGGTGGGGGCGGGCCTGCTCACCCCCACCTGCGTGGGGACTTCCCTTCCCGGGCCGGAGCGTCGTTGCTCCTGGGCGGCTCACCCCCACCTGCGTGGGGACTTCGGATCCTCCATTACGCGCGTTTGTCTCTGCCGCGGCTCACCCCCACCTGCGTGGGGACTTCGACCACCTCGTCGAGCACCTGCAGGCGTGCGGCGGCTCACCCCCACCTGCGTGGGGACTTCGTGAGGAAGATCGGGACCACGATCGTCGCGATCGGCTCACCCCCACCTGCGTGGGGACTTCAACGCCACCGTCGACGACGCGGCGCGCCTGGACGGCTCACCCCCACCTGCGTGGGGACTTCCGCGGCGGGTGACCGGTGCCTGACGAGCTGGACGGCTCACCCCCACCTGCGTGGGGACTTCGTACTCCGACCACCCTGACCACCCTGACCTGGCGGCTCACCCCCACCTGCGTGGGGACTTCCCAGTTGCCCCGAGTCACCCCGATGCTCGCCACGGCTCACCCCCACCTGCGTGGGGACTTCGCTGCAAGGGGCCGAATCTGCAAGGTTTGCAGAGGCTCACCCCCACCTGCGTGGGGACTTCACATGAGTACGGCGCGTATGGCCGTGGGCCAACGGCTCACCCCCACCTGCGTGGGGACTTCGATGGATCCCCGACGCACTGCTCGCCGAGCTGCGGCTCACCCCCACCTGCGTGGGGACTTCGCGAATACACGTACGTCGAAGCGCGGACGATCCGGCTCACCCCCACCTGCGTGGGGACTTCGGGGACCGCAAGTACGTCACGCGCACCTGCGACGGCTCACCCCCACCTGCGTGGGGACTTCGTCGTTCCGCTCCTGGACCAAGTACTCGACGGCGGCTCACCCCCACCTGCGTGGGGACTTCAACGAGTGCGTGATGAAGAGAGTGACCTCACCCGGCTCACCCCCACCTGCGTGGGGACTTCTCTTGCTGACCTGCGGGTTCTTGGAGGCTTTGCCAATTCGTGATCTAAACAGGGTTATTGCGGCAAGGTTCCTGCCTGAATTCACAGTTGGGGCCGATGACGGTTGGTTATGACGAGTTTTTGATCGGTTGAGATTGCCATCCCTTGGGGTGCCTTCTTCGGGCTGGTGGTTGCGGGGTGCGGTGGTCAGCGTAGGGCGGGATTCAGAGGTGGTGTTGTAGGAACGCCAGGATGTCGTTGCGGGGTGGGCCTGGGGGCCAGGTGTGGATCTCACGTTTCAGGGCGGTGATCTCGGTGGGGGTGGCTCTGGAGTGCCAGGTGGGGTCGAGGTCGTGGCGTAGGAGGGTGGCGCGTCTGGTGGCGTGTTGTTCTTGGGCGCGTCGCAGAGCTGCTCTTCTGCGGATGTGGTTGATGTCGGTCCCTTGCGTGCGGAGTTGGTGGGTCGGGTGGTGCGTGGTGCTGCCGGCTTCGAGGGCTGCGGTGATGATTGCTCGGCGTAGGACCTCGGGACGGAGTCGGTGTATGTGTTCGAGGTCGCCGTGTACTCGGGCGGTTATGTCCTCGGGGTGCTCCCAGGCGGTGGCGGGTTCGCGGGATTCGGGGGCGAGTCGGGTGTCGGTGGTCGGGTCGTGGGCTGTGCAGCGCCACCAAGCCGTGGTGCCGTGCGGTGGGTGTGTCGGGTTGGGCACGAGGGCGGTGATGGGCACCCGGTCGGGGTGGGGGTTCGGGGCGGGGAGGTCCGGTTCGAGGCCGGTGTACTGGCGGATGCGGCCGCGGAGGTGGCGCAGGGTCGTTGTGGCGTAAGTGCTGCCTACGGCCGCCCAGTGGGATGTCGCCTCCCAGATGCGGGCCACCTCCTCGGGAGTGGCTTCGGTCCACCATGCGCGGTGCCATAGCGCTCGCATGATGGTGCGGTCGGCGACGTAGGTGTTGTAGGTGGTGTGGAGGGCTTCGGTGTTCGGGGCGGACGTGGGGTCCTGAACGGGGCGGCGGGTGGGGCTGGTTCCGGTGAGCAGGGGGCCCAGATCGTGTGCGCTGAGGTGTGAGCGGGTGGGACGGGTCGATGTTTTCGGGGGTTCCGGGGACAGGGGCAGAGGTCGCGGATGCGTTGTGTGGGCGAGGGTGCGTAGGACTCGGGCGGTGTGTTCGGCCTGGACGCGTAGGGCGTGTAGGTGGACGCGTGTGGTTGAGGTTTGGGGGCGGGCGGCGAGGGTTCTCGCCTGAAGGGCAAGGGTTAGGCAAGCCTCGATCTGTCGGGTGATTTCGTGCGTAGGTGGGACGTTGTCAGCTTTCGGGGTGCTTTCGTCCGGGGATTTCGCCTGAGTCGCTGTCCAGGTTTGGTCGAGGGCGGTGCGGGTGGGCTCGTTGTGGCTTGTGCCGGGATGTGTGCCGGCGGCCATCCAAGCTGTGTAGGCCGCGTTGAGTGCGATTCGGCTTGTGTGTACCGCTGTGTGGGCTTGGGCCGGTGTTTGTTCGTGTGCCGTGGGCTTCGTTGTCGTGGGTGTGGGTGTTTTGCGTGCGGCTGCGTCTCTCAGTTCCGCCGCCCGTTCGCCGGCGCGTTCGCGCACGGCGGTGAGGGTTCGGCGGGCGTCCGGGTGGGTGTGGGGCAGCAGTGCGCCGGCGGCCGTTTCGAGGTCGCTGTAGCGCTGGGCCAGGTGTTCGAGGTTGGGAGGTTGGCGCAGTGTTCGGCGTAGGGCGTGCCAGCTTCTGTTGAGTGCGTCTGCGGCGTCTTCGGCGTCGTGGGGTTGAGTGTGTGGGTGGTTGGTCCATGCCTCCCAGGCCAGGTCGACCCGTTCGTGCCCCGAGGAAGGGCCGGGGGTGGGTCCTGGGGGAGGGGCGCCGGTGTGCGGCGTTCCGGCGTCGCCGACCGGCCGGTGGAGCGTGCCGATGGTGTTGCCCCCTTGCCCGGTGGTCGGGTGATGCCTTCGGCGGGGAAAGTGCCCGGAGGCTTTCGAACGTGACCCGCTCGGGACGGCTCGCGGACTTGAGGGAGGTCCGCCACCGCGCCGTTCTACGCCTTGCGTTGCCACCTCGCGGAGATCCGGCAACCCTGGACGGGCTCAGCGGGCGAGGTCGGGCCCAGCCTCGGGCGACGGCGCCGGCTGCGCCGACGCGCCGCCGGCCCTGGCGGAGCGCGTGGGCCTTCCGGCCATGCCGCTCCCCGCCGCATCGAGCGTCCGGGCGACCGCGGCGAGGCGCCCGCCGTGGCCGGCCGCGCCGACGCGCGTGCGCAACTCCGCCTGTAGGCCCGCCAGTTCGGCGCGGGTCTCGGCGGCTTGGGCGGCCAGGTGCTCGGCCTCCGTGCGTATGGCCAGGCCCGTGGCGCGGTCGACGGCCACGGCGGCTTCGCGGTGGAGTTCGCGGTTTTGCGTCAGGTGGGCCTGCTCGGCGCGTACCGCGTCCCATTCGTATTCGGATCCCGCCGCGTGGCGGGCTCGGGCGAGCAAGCCGCCCACGCGTTCGATACGGACGCGTTCCGCCCGGACCCGTCGGTCGTCGAGGGTGTGGTCCGTGCGGGACATGCCCAGGGCGACCACCGCCGCGCCGAGGCGGTCGTGAGCCGTGCGCAGCGTCTTCTCCAGGCGGGCCACGCGGTCGATGGCGTCGACGCGGCGGGTCAGTTCGACGGCGTTGGCGTACAGGCCGCGGGTTGCGGGGCCCTGGCCCGACTCGGCTCGGGCAAGGATGGTGGCGGCCCGATCGTGGAGTTTGCGGGCGCGGTTGTGGCGCGCGAGGTACAGCTTCCTGGCCCGCTCGATGGCGTGGGCGAGAGCGGCGGCGTCGAGCCCCCCGGTGTCGACGGAGTCGACGGCGGCGTCACCGGCGGCGAGTTCGCGCCGCGGAGCAGGAGAGGGGTCGTCGGTCCCGGACGTCCCCACGACGGGTTCACCACCCCGGTGCTCCGCCAGCATCGCGGCCACCCGGTCGCGCGCGACCGTCTTGAGCACGGATTCGCCCTCGACCGCCTCGTCCAGTGGCAGCGGCCCGCGTACGTCGAACGTCTCCCGATACGCGGCGACCGCGGCCGCCGTACGCAACCAACTCTCGCGCCCCGCCCCACCGCCGGGAAGCGCCCCGAGCGCCAGGGCCCAGGACCGATCGTCCAGGCCCGGCGCGGCGATGCCCGGAACGGCCGCGACCGCCAGGTGCGCCGCGCGGGCCTCGATGCGGTCGTATGTCGCCCTGGCGTACGCGATGGCCTCCGCCGTGTCCTGCTCCCGCGCCGATTCCGGCCTCGGCGGCACCGGCAGCCACGGCAACGTCCCCGAGCGCGGGGGCTTGTCCTCGTCGAACAGTCGTTGTTCCATACGCCACGCGAGGAGCTGCGCCGGGCTGTTGACCGCGGCGAACTCCTCGACCGCCTCGGTCGTCGTCACCGCGGCGTCGTGGGTGAAGGCGCGGGTCAGGATGTCGTGGGCATCGCGTTCGCGTTCGCCGCTACCCGCGAGCGCCACGTAGTAGGCGAGCGCGGGCCAGGCCTCGTCGTCGAGGACCTGCTCGGCCAGCGCCTCGGGCAGCGTCTCGCGGACGACCTCGACGGCGCGTGCCTGTTCCTCGTCGTCGAGGCGGTACGAGACGAGGCCGTGCGCGTAGCGGTAGCGCGGCGTCAGGGTGGCGAGCGAGGTGCGGGCGGTGAGGGCGGCGGCGATGTCGTCGTGGGCGGCGTTCTCGGCGGTGCCGCGGGCGATCACCGCGGCCAACGCCTGGCGGGCGGTGCGGCGTTGGCCGGCCGGGACGTGTCCGTCGAGGTCGAGGCCCTCGTCGACGACGACGTACAGGTGGTTGGCGGCGGCGCCGCGGGTGGCCATCACGTACAGGTTCTCGCGGCCGAGGTCGGCGCTGACCAGGGCGCGGGCGACGTCGACGGTCATGCCCTGGGCGCGGTGAGTGGTGGAGGCGTACGCGAGTTCGACGTTGGCGCCGACGTAAGCGGGCGGCAGGGTGATGGTGCCGCCGTGTTCGGTGTGGCGTACGGTCAGCGCTCCGTCGCGGGCGCGGGCGGTCACTTCCCACACGTCGCCGTTCTTGACCCAGTCGCGGCCGGCGAACAGGGACATGGTGCGTTCGTTGCGTCGGGTGACGACGCGGTCGCCGACGCCGGCGCGGCTGCCGTTGGCGAGCAGGACGCCGCCGCGCTCGACCTCGCCGGCGGCGACGCGGTCGGCGCGGGCGCGGGCGGACAGTTCCCCGGCGAGCGCGTTGGTGGAGGCGATCATCAAGGAGACGCGGCCGGCGGCGGTGTCGGCACGCCAGTCCTGGTACACGCGGTCGGTCATCGTCTGGAGCGAGCCGTCGTGGACACGATCGTGACGCAGGTATTCCTCGACGACGGTGGTGTCGCCGTCGCGCAGCCGCAGCGAGGCGTCGATCTCCCAGGTGCGTGGGGTGCCGTCGGGTTCGCGGAAGCGCCAGACGCTGGTGAGTTCGGCGGTGTCGGCGTGGCGTTGGAGGTGGCGCAGGACGCCGCCGGATTCGACGGCCGCGAGTTGGTGCGGGTCGCCGATCAGGCGGACGACGCCGCCCGCGGCGACGTGGGCGCGGGTGATGGCGTCGAGGGTGAGGGTGCCGGCCATGCCCGCCTCGTCGATGAGAACGAGGGTGCGCGGGTGGGGGACCACGGCGCCGGCGCGCAGTTGTGCGGCCCACTGGTGGGTGTTCTCGGTGGTGGCGATACCGGCGGTGTCGGCGAGTACGCGGGCGGCGCGGGCGGAGGGGGCGAGGCCGATCACGTTCCAGCCGTCGAGTTCGGCGGCGCGGACCAGGACGCGCAGGGTGGTGGTCTTGCCGGTGCCGGCCGGGCCGATCAGGGACGTCAACCAGGTGCCGCTGTGCGCGAGATGGCGTACGGCGGCCTGCTGGTCGGGGGCGAGGGCGTGGCCGCTTTCGCGCGCGGACTCGGCCAGCGCCGCGTCGACGGCGGCGCGGGACAGGACCGGCGCCCCGCCGGCGCGGGCGTGGGCCAGGAGACGGCGTTCGGCGTCCAGGATCGCGGTGCTGGTGTAGCGGACGGCGGCGTGCGGTTGGAAGACGCCGGTGCCGTCCGGGCGGCGCAGGGAGGCCGGTTCGGCGATCAGCGAGTCGGGGGTGATGCGGACGACGCGGGTGCCGGTGTCCGGGTCGAGGAGGTGGTCCTCGGCGGTGGCCAGGCGCAGGATCCGGGACACGGTCGCCGCGCGGTCCCGGGGCGAGGCGAACGCCGTGTCGCGGGTGACCCGTTGGGCCTCCGCCTCGAGGTTGCGCACGGTCCAGGTGGAGCGGTGGTGTTGGACGCCGTCGACGGTGGCCACGGCCCAGGCGGCGATCTGTTCGGCGTCGATGTGGTCGGCGCGCAGGGTTTTCGCGTCGCGCGTCAGGTCGGCGAGGAAGGTCGCGTATCCCGGGCCCAGGACACGCTCGGCGATCTCCCGCCACCGCTCGGCCTCGTCGGCGGCGGTGCCGCCCTTGTCCTTGCGGGGGCGGTTGTTCAAGGTGGCCTGTTGCAGCAGGTCGTACTCCTCGCCGCGGTGCGGTTCGCGTCCGTGCTGCTCGCGGAACCGCCGGTACAGCGCGGTGAATTCGGCCTTGACCTGGGCCCGGCGCGAGGAGAACGCCTCGTTGAGTTCGGCGGGTATGTCGACGAGTTCGCGGATCGCGCGGCTGCCGTGGTCGACCTGGTCGGCGCGTACCGCGGTCGCCCAGCCGAGGCGGTGGGTGGCACCGTCGAGGACGGTCGAGTTGTACTGCTCGCTGAGGGTGACCTTGGCGGCGTACAGCGCGCGGGCGTCGAGGGAGCGCCATCGCCCGTCGGGGCCGAGGGTCTTGGTGGAGACGATGACGTGGGTGTGCAGGTCCGGATCGCCGGCGCGGGAGGTGCGGTGCACGAACGCCACCGCGGCGACGCCCTGCGCCTTGACCTGCGCCGCGCCGCCGGCGCCCAGGCGGGTGAACGCCACGTCGTTCTCCAGGCGTTCGATGACGGCGCGTACCGCCTCGTCGTGCGCCTCCTCGAGGGCGAGGCGGGTGGCGTCGTCGCCGGTGACCACGGCCAGGGCCCAGGCGGTGGAGATGCTCTTGGGCGGCGAGAACACGAGGTCGAATCCGGTGACGGCCTGGCGCTCGCCGCGGGTGTCCTCCTCGCGCAGGATCTCGGTCTTGGCGTGCGCGAGATCGGCCTCGGTGGCGTGGGGGTGGGCGGCGGCGTGCGCGACGAAGCGGGTCTCGGCGCGCTCGGCGACGGTGCGGTGGACGGGGAAGGCGCGACCCAGTTGCAGCCCGTCCGCGGCGGCGGCGAGTTGGGCGGGGGTGGCGCGGACGAGGACGTCGGCCAGGACCCGCTCGTCGGCGTCGCCGCTCTTCGCCAGGCGGCGGGCGAGGCCCGCGACGCGCCGGGCGTCGGCGGCCCGTTCCTCCGCGCGGACGCGCTCGCGCAGCGTGGCGCGCGCCGCGCCGGTGACGCCGTCACCTTCGGCGGCCATGCGCTCGTTGACCCGATGGGCGACGTCGGCGCCGGGCAGGAGGTGGTCGACGGCGGAGGGATGGCGGGCGAGGGCCCGAGCGAGGACGTCGGGGTCGACGGCGGCGGAGCCGCCGGAGCCGAGGCCGGGCAGGGTACCGGCGGCGGACCCACCATCGTCGAGCAGCACAACGAGCGCACGCGCGTACTCCCGAACGAACATCGGATGCCGCCCCCGCCCGAACAGATTCCGTATCTGCTCGCGATCGGCCTCCGTCCCGGCGACCCCCAACACCTCGGCCAGCGCCCCGGTCCACACCCCGGGCGGATTGTCGGTGGCGGCGTAGTAGGCCCCGAGATCCTGCCCGAGCCCACGCCCTTCGTCGGCAACGCTCACCGAATCGACCAGATACTCCCACCCGTTCGGCCCGAGCTTGTGCAGCGTCATCACGGCGCGACCACCCCCGCCCCGCCGCCCCGCCGCACCTGATCCATCCCCCGAGCCACCATGGGGCGAGGCTAGAAACCACCACGGCCCGCCCACCAACGCCCGCACGAGCAGCGGCGTCCGGGCAAGGAGCCGGGGCCCATCGGGCAAGGAAGCCGACCCGCAGACGGTGTCGCGGGCGAGGGGCGGCGGACGAACGCGGCCACACCCTCCCCGAAGCCAACGCGTCGCGACTGCCTCGGCCTTCAGGGAGGCGCGGCTCGTTTCGAGTGACGACCACGATTGCAGATGACCTTGACCCTGCCCAGCGGTGAGCACCATCGTCGGGCAATGAACTCAGCTGCCGGTCGCAGTCATGACGAGGTGTGGGTCGAGCTGCTGGACAGCCATCGGCCACCCCATTCGGAGGATGACTGGGCATCACCATCGATGTGGTTGCTGCTCCAAGCCGCGGTCGCCGATCCGCTGTTGTCCTCGCTCTATCCGTGGAAGGGCATGAACACCCTGAGCGTGTGCACTTCCGATTCATGGCGTGACTTCGGCACGGAGGGGTTCCCGGGAATCGCGGCCGGTCCCGGCGTGTACTCGGTAATCGCCCACCCGCCGGCCGAGGGCCGCGTCGTTGTGGAGACCGATGATCCCGCCGTCGCGGTGGAGGTCATGGCCCAGGAGGTCCGGAGTCGGCTGACGAAGCGCACGACGGACGGATGACGGCCTCGGTCCGTTGACCGAACACGACCGGAACTCGCCTGGTGATCGAACAGGGCAAGGTCGCCGTGGGAGACGACCGCACGCAGTCGCAGGATGGCTTCGGCCGCGGGCAGGCACCGGCGGGCGCCCACCTATGCCGTGCACTTGAACCACCAGCGGCATCTCACGGCTGCACGGAACCAGGATCATGGTCCGATGGAAGCCGTCGATGTCGACCGCCGGCGGCGACCACGAACTCTTCGAGCCTGCGTGTGCCGAGCACGTTCCCGCAGCGGCGTGTCACCGCTTCGTGGGCCCGGTCGAAGGAGCCGCGGACAGCCTCAGTGACGGCGAGCCGCCGTAATCCCACCGGGTGTCGGCCGAGAGGCAGGGTCGGTGCCCGGTCAGCGGGACGGACGTTGCCCAGCCCGGTCCTCAGTGGGCGACCCGGGTGGCTCGGACCGTCCCGACACGGAGGCCAGCCACCCTCCGGACCGGTCACGGTCGGGTCGGCACCGGCGCGGACTTGGTGCTTGTCCTGCCGGGCCCCGCCGATTCAGGTGGTCCTGCAGCAGCAACGAATCAACGACGCCCCGAGGATGGATCCCGTCGAGAACCGACGCCTGTCACAAGGCCGTGCCATACCGACCGAACCGACCCAACGGTCTGCCCCCGCCGACGTACACGACCGAACGGCCACCATTCTCCGGCCCTCGACCGCCCCGCCACGCGCAACACCACTGATAGTGCACCAGGTGTGTCGGCTGTTGTGGGTGGGGTGTTGGTGCGGGTAGTGGCGGGGCGGGGGGGTGGGGGGGGCGGCCCCCCCCGGGGGGTGGTTTACAGCCCTAGTGGTGGCGCCGCCCCGGGTGGATCGAAGGTGGTGTGGTTGGTTTGAGCCGACGACAGAC
>NZ_JBHTVA010000013.1:0-2114 GCF_042793325.1 Embleya sp. NPDC056575 | reverse complement strand
TTTTTGGGCACCTGGGGGGTGGGTTTTTGTGGGTGGGGTGTTGGTGGGGTTTGTGCGGGGCGGGGTGGTTGCCCGGCACGGCACCGAGGGGCGGTTACTTCCCTCCGATTGTCGCGCCGCATCCCGGGTTGACGCACTTCTGGTGGTTCTGGTTGCCGCCGACTACGACCCAGTAGTGCTTGCCGTCCGCAGAGCCGGGGCAGCTGCCGTTCGCCATGGGTGTCTCCTTGGGTTGTGTTTGGTGGTCGCCACTCGGTGTTGTCCTCACCGACTAGCTATCTATATCTTACCCTTCGAGTGAGGGGCGAACCCTGCCCACGCAAGGAATCCCAAGATCTTTCGAGACCTCCCCCGGCCCGCTCCCGACCCCACGCGTCCCGCAACCCACGCGCGCTCGGGAGGTTTTGACGGGCGTTGATCGTCGGGGCGGTGGCATGACCGGGGGCCCGTAAGCTGACCGGCGCGGGTGGGTGGCTCGCCCACCCACCGCAAGACCCACCCAGGGCCCCCGGTCTTGCCGCCGGTGGGCCCCCGACTGTCAACGCCCGTTAAAACCTCCCGAGCCCCCACCCACCGGCGAACGCCCCCACGATGCCTGGGTGTGCCGGGTTGGAATCGCGTGGCCGTCGATTGGCGGAGCGGGGAGTGACCCTGATTCGCGGCAAGGAGACCTTGAGTTGACCTTGGAGCCGTGGGTGGGACTGGGTTACTCAGCCGCCGGGGTGTCCTCGACAGGGGATGGAGTGTCAGCGGTCCGAACGAGGCGGCCGTGTTCGTGATTGACCCATTGACCCTTTCGCCACAACGCGTACGCCCCCGGTGGCCCGATAAGGGGCCGCCGGGGGCACTGCCTTGCCGTTCGTCCTGCTTGGGTAGCCAGCCCGGGAACAGCGCGGCGTCTCCAACTCACACAGGGAGATAGGGGTGGGTTACGCGGGCTTTCGGGGCACGAGTTGGGAAATGCGCTGCGGGGAGAGGTGGAGGGCGTGCCCTGCGTCTCGGGTGGTCCAACCCTGGGCGATCAGGGTTCGCGCCGCGTGGTCGAGGGCTCGGCGGTGGGCCTCCTCGGCGTGGAGGAGCGCGGCCCGGGCTTCGACGAGAGCTTGGACGGCCTCGTCGGCGTCGGGGTCGGCGGGCGAGAGGCGGACACCGAAAGCGACGTCAGGGCCGAGTAGTTCACGAATACGGGTACCGGCGTTGGTCTTGGCTTCGCGCCAGGTGGTGCCGTGGGTGGTGGCCGTGCTGCCGTCGGGCAGTCCGGGGATGGTCACGATCCAGGTTCGTCCGACTCGCGCCGCGGAGGCGTCGTACGTGGGAACGGGGCCCGTGGGGGGCTCGGGTGTCGCGGGGCGGTTGTCGGCGGCGGGATCGATGGACACGCGGGCGCCTCTCGGTTCGCGGAGTTGCGGCTACGACATGAGGTTAATGGCCCCATCCACGATTGTCTAGATACATAGTCAAGGTTGTCTATGCAGCTAGACAACAAACTGAGTCATGAAATTTCGCTACACCTATTGGGTTTTGCCGCCTTGGGCGGCTCCTTTGCCCCGCAGGGGCGTGCCCGCGCCGCAGGCGCTTGGGAGGCACGCGCGCCTTCGGCGCCCGCCCCATCGGGCGGAAGGGGTCGCCCGTGGCCGCAGGCCACTCAGGGGGCGACCCGGCCGGCTTGCCGGCCGTCCTTCAGCTTTTGGCGCGCGGGCCGACCCCCACCCGCCGGTTGGCGAATGGGGGTCGGCATCGGCTTGTTACTTCTCCGGCATCGGACCGCCGTCATTGAGCCCGTGACCGGAACCGGGGCAGTGCTTGCCGTTCCGCCCGTCGTGCTCCGGCGCGGTCTCCCCCGACGCGTAGTAGGAACCGTTGTCGTGCCGGAAATCTGCGGTACAGACGCGGCATTCGCCCTTACGGCTGTAGTTCGGCATCGTACGAATCTCCTTGTGTGGCTGGGATACATGCGTGAGTTGCACCCCCCGGATGGCTGGTCCGGTGGGGTGGTCACAGCAGCCCACAGTCGGCGGGCGCGACCAACCCCGCGCGGGGGTCACCTCTGCGGCCCCGGGGGGCCGCAGTGGTGACCCGGCGGGCGCCTTCGGCGCGTTCACCGCCCCGATGGT
>NZ_JBHTVA010000012.1:0-184081 GCF_042793325.1 Embleya sp. NPDC056575 | reverse complement strand
CGCGGAAGCCGATCGGCTTCCGCGCGCGTGGCGTTTCGGCTTCATGCCCCGTGACCCCGAGTGGCGGTGGATCGTGTACCCGTTCCGCGATCCGGGCTCACGGTTTGTACGGCAGGGACGGTACGTCGAAGCAGTTCGTGGTCATGTCCGGTACCTGGGCGATCCAGCCGCCCGGGGCGCCGTCCTGCCAGCGGGCCACGTCGAAGCAGGTGCGGGTGGGCGCGGCGACCCGGTCGACCGGTTCGGCCTTGAAGTCGACCGGGATCAGCAGGCCGTGCGCGTCGTAGCCCTCGGGGCGGTTGACGAAGCCCTCGACGCAGGCCCGGGTGACCTTCGCGCCGCACGAGGCGATCGCGTCGGTGAGCCACATCGCCGAGGCCCAGCCCTCCAGTTCCCACTGGGAGAGCTTGTCCTCGCGGTCGGGGAAGTACTTCTTCATCGCGGCCCGGAACTCGGCCACCGCGGGCTGCCCGGTGTCCGTGTAGCCGCGGCTGTTGCCGGTCGCGTAGATGCTGTTGCGGCAGGTCGGGGACGCCTTGAAGTCCTCGCCGACGCGCGCGTTCCAGTTCTGTACGTTGGTCACCTTGGCGGTCACCCGCAGGTCGCTGCCGTCCATCGCCTTGCACAGTTCGACGTTGCCGCGCGTGTCCACCGCGTCGAAGACGATGTCGACGCCCTTGGCGCGCATGTCCACCACCGCGGCGGCGAAGTTCGGCAGCGCGAAGTCGACCTGCTTCTCGACGACCGTGTAGCCCTCGGCGCGCAGCCCGTCGGCGACGGTCTGCGCGTAGCGCGCGGAGTCGGCCTGGTTGTACGACACAACGGCGGCGGTGCGGGCGCCGAGCTTCTCCTTGAAGTAGCGGTAGACCTCGGTGCTCGCGTACAGCCGGCCGTCCCAACCCACCTTGCCGTCGCGTGGCGCGCGCGATCCGTAGATCGAGTACAGGTGCGGGTACGTCTCGTAGGCGGTCCCGATCGGCTGCCCGCCGACGTCGGGCACGCCCTTGTCGCTGACGTACTGGGCGGCGTTGTAGCTGTAGATGCTGTTGCCCGCGAAGGCGAACACCTTGTCGTCCTCGACCAGTCGACGGGCGCAGCGCTGGTTGGCCACGCCGTAGCCGTTGTCGTCGCAGGCGGACACCTTCACCCGGCGCCCGTTCACCCCGCCGCGGTCGTTGAGCGCCTTGAAATAGGCCTGGGCGCCGTACATCGGCCCGGAGAAGGTCTCGTTGCCGAGCACCCCCTGGACGGTGTCGATCATGCCCACGGTGATCTCGGTGGGCGTGACGCCCACGTCGGAGGCGGTGTTGGTGTTCGGCGTCGCGCCCGTGGACGCGGGCGCCGAGCCACGCTCCTCGCGGAAGTCGCGCTCCGGCAGCCGCGAACCGCATCCGGTCAGTGCGGCGACCGCGCACAACACGCCGGACAGCACGAGGGCCACCGAGGCGCACGGCATGCGCCGTCCGTGGATACGACGATGCATGCGTGCTCCTCGGTGACCCGGGGCCGGCGGGGAACCCGCCCGTGCGGAGTGGGGCGTCAGGCCGTCGGGCAACCCGGGGCGACGGTGCCCGGCTTGAGCGCGCCGACCAGCGTGCAGACGGTGCCCAGGCTGACCTTCCAGGTGCCGTCCTGCTTGACCGCCTTGCCGTTTTGGCCGGGCAGCGCCGGGGTGCCGGCGAGCAGGATGTCGAACGTGACGTCGGCGGTGTCCCCGCTGATCTTCACCGCGGTGGTCTTGGAGGTGACCGACTTGGCCAGCGGGTCGTTGGCGAGCGTCTCGACGAGCGCGCCCATCTTGTCCGCGTTCTCCAGGACCGCCTTGCGCGCGTCGAGCGGCTGGGCGTTGTCGAACAGCTTGTCCCAGTTGTCGGCGACCTTCTTCTCCTCGCCGGTCAACGTGGTCGAGCCGCTGCCGCCGGTCGCGGGGGCGCCGGTGGCGCCGCCCGAGGCGGCGGGCGAGGAGGCCGCGGTGGTTCCCGGTGCGGCGGGCGTGCTCGGCTGGCCGGCCGCCGGCGCGCTCGCCGACTGCGACGACTTGCTGTCGTTCTTGTCGTCCTTGTCGTCGCTGCTACACCCGGACATCACCAGCACGGCCACCAGCGGCAGTGCCAGCAGCGCACGGCGCGCGCCCTTGCGCCGACCCACACCGGTGCCGTTCCGCTCGGCCCGCTCGTTGATCAAGTCCACGCTCACGTGCGTTCACCACCCGTTCCGCCGGTCGCCCGGCGTCCTGTCGCTGTTGATGTAGCCAGGTAGTACCTGGGTTACCGGCAAGTCATGTTGCCATGCGCGACTCGGTATCCAATCGTGTTCCGGGCCGTATGACCAGATCCCGGCGAACTACGCTGAGGCACCGATACGCAATCGGGCGGATTCGACGGGTGGACCATATGGCAGGTTCGACGAACTCGGCAGGTTCCACGGGACAGGCGAACTCCCTTGCCGAACGACAGCGTACGGCCGCCGCGCCCCCGGCCATCGAGGGTTTGCGGCGGTTGGCGCGCACGCACGGCGGCTGGCTCGTCGGGTTGTGCGGGGCGCTGCTGTGCGCGGTGGGGTGGTACGGCGTGTCGGGTGAACGGTACGAGGCGCGCCAACTGCCCTACCTGGCGTCGGCCACCATTCCGGGCGCGGCGCTGATCGTCGCCGGCGCGGTACTCGTGGTGGGGACCCGGCGCGAGACGGCGCGGGCCCCCGCCGGGACGAGCGTCGAGAACGCGGAGTTGCGGCGGATGATGGGCCGGCTGTACGAGCTGCTGGTCGAGCCGGAGCCGAGTGAGGCGGCGGCCGGGGCGGGTGCCGGGGCGGCGTGGGTGACGGTCCCGGGCGGGGCGCGCTATCACCGGAGCGGGTGCTCGCTGGTGCGGGGCAAGAGCGGGGTGACGCCGGTGGACGCGGCGGCGGCGCGGGACCGGGATTTGCGGCCGTGCCGGGTGTGCGATCCCGGTGTGGCCGATGAGCGGCCCGGCCCCCGGGAGACCGGTGAGCGGTCGGGCGGGGTCTTCGGGGGCGATGTCGGGACCGACGGGCCGAGCGCGCCCGGCGCCGACGGCTGAGCGCCGTGCTCACCGTCGAACTGGCGCTCGCCGGCCTGGGCGTGGGCGCGATCGCGGCGCTCGCGGCGGTCGGGATGATCACCTCCTACCGGGCCACCGGCGTGTTCAACCTGTCCTTCGGCGCGCTCGCGATGATCGTGGCCTACCTCGTCTGGCAGCAGGTGCGCGTGTGGGGTTGGCCGCTGTGGGCGGCGGTGCTGCTCGACGTGGGCGTGGTGGCGCCGGCGCTCGGCCTGGTCCTGGAGCGCTTCGTCTTTCGCGGGCTGCACCGCGAGGGGGCCGGTCCGGCCCGGATGCTGGTCGCCTCGCTGGGCGTATTCGTGCTCCTGGTCGGCGTGGCCACGCTGGCCTGGGGTACGCAGGCCCGGCTCGACCCGCCCTCGATCGTGCCGACGGGCACGGTCGGCCTGCCCGGCGACACCTCGGTGGCCAAGGGGACGCTGGTCGAACTGGGCGTGGTGGCCGCGGTCGCCGTCCTGGTCGCCGTCGTCACCCGGTTCACCCGCTTCGGTGTGCGGCTGCGCGCGGTGGTGGACCGGCGGGCCCTGGCCGAGTTGTCCGGGGTGCCGGCCGACCGCGTCGCGGCGGCCGGGTGGGCCTTCGGGTCGATGCTGGCGGGGCTGACCGGCGTGTTGCTCGCGCCGCACCTACGGCTGGATCCGTACGGACTGACCCTGCTCGTCCTGGAGACCATCGGGGTCGCGGTGGTGGCCCGGCTGGCCAGTCTGCCGGTGGCGATCCTGGCCGCGCTGGCGATCGGGGTGGGGCAGAGCGAGTTGTCCCGGCTCGGACTCGACTCGTGGGGGCTGATCCAGGCGCTCCAGGCGAACCTGTTCGTGGTGGTGATGCTGGTCGCGCTCCTGGTACTGCCCCGCATGGTCGAGGTCGGCGGCCCCGACCCGCAACGCGCGGCCGGCGCCCGGATGGGGACCGGGCACGGGGAGAGCGCGCCGGTGGGCTGGTGGGTGCCGTTCGTCGCGGTCGCCGCGGCGCCGCTCGCGCTGGGCGCGGAACACCTGCGGGTCGCGCAGCAGGTGCCGGCGATGGCGATCGTGTTCGTGTCGCTGGTGATGCTCACCGGGTACGCCGGCCAGATCTCGCTCGGCCAGGCCGGCTTCGCCGGACTCGGCGCGTTGTTCGCGGCGCAGCTGACCGGCCGGGGTGTGCCGGCCCTGCTCGCGCTGTTCCTGGCCGCGCTCCTGGTGGTGCCGGTGGGCCTGCTGACCGGATGGCCGGCGATCCGGCGGCGCGGGCTGACGTTGGCGCTGACCACGTTCGCGGTGGCCGCGGTGGTCAGCCGGTTCGTCTTCGCCCAGCCGCGCTTCACCACCGACCTCGCGCTCGACCACCCGTGGCCGTTCGACGGCGAACGCTCCTTCTACGCCCTGGAGTTGGCCTGCCTCGTACTGATGCTCCTGGTGGTCCGCCGGCTGCACGTGAGCCGGCTCGGCCGGATGCTGGTCGCGGTGCGCGACCACGAGCGCGGCGCGGCGGCGACCGGCGTGGACGTCTCCTCGGCCAAGGTCTTCGTCTTCGCGGTCAGCGCCGGCGTGGCCGGGCTCGGCGGCGCGCTGCTCGGGATGGGTGGGCGGGCCTTCGACGCGGCGGCCTTCGATCCGGTGCTCGGCCTGGTCTGGTTCGCCGCGGTGGTGGTGTTCGGCGTGGACAGCGCGGCCGGCGCGGTGTTGGCCGCCGGCCTGGTGGTCGCCCTGGACGCGGCCACCACGGCGGGCATGTCCACGATCGTGATCGGCGGCTTGGCGGTGCTGCTGTCGCGGATGCCCGGCGGCGTCACGGCGACGCTCCTGCGCCTGGCCGCGGGGCCGGCGCCGGTGCCCGCTGCGCCGCCCCCGCCGGTCCGGCTCAGCCCGCTGGGCCGCACCCTGCGCGAGCGGGTGCGGTCGGGCCGGGCGGAGGTGGGCGGGTGAGCGCGCTGCGGGCCGAGGGCGTGGTCCGCCGGTTCGGCGGGCTGCGGGCCGTGGACGGGGTCGACCTGACCGTGCCGCCGGGCGTGGTGACGGCGGTGATCGGGCCGAACGGGGCGGGCAAGAGCACCCTGTTCGACTGCCTGGCGGGTGGCCGGGTCGACGCCGGGCGGGTGTACCTGGGCGCGCGCGACGTGACCCGGCTGCCCGCGCACCGGAGGGCCCGGCTCGGGCTGGCCCGGACGTTTCAGACGGTGTCGGTCTTCCCCAGCCTGACGGTGGTGGACAACCTGCGGGTGGCCGCGGAGAACCGGTCCGGATCCTCCGCCCCGGCCCGCCTGCTCGGCCTGCCGGATCCCGCCCGAGGACGGACCCGGGACGCGGTGGAGGCGGCCTTGGACCGGCTCGCGCTCACCGAACACGCCTACACCCCGGCCGGCGAACTCCCGGCCGGGATACTGCGGATGGTCGAACTGACCCGCGCGCTGGCGGCGTCCCCGTCGGTACTGCTCCTGGACGAGCCGGCCAGCGGGCTCGACGACGCGCAGACCGAGCGGCTGCGCCGCGAACTGCGCGCGCTGGCCGCCGACGGCCTGGCGATCCTGCTGGTCGAACACGACATGGATCTGGTGTTCGGGGTGGCCGACACGGTGCACGTGATGGCCGCGGGCCGGATCGTCGCGGCCGGCACCCCGGACGAGATCCGCCGCGACGCGCGGGCCCGGGAGGTGTACCTCTGATGCCGATCACCCTGTCGGTCGCCGGACTTCGGGTCCGGCACGGCCCGATCGAGGCGCTGCACGGCGTGGACCTGGACGTCCCCGCAGGCGCCCTCACCGCCCTGGTCGGCCGCAACGGCTCGGGCCGCAGCACGCTCCTCGACACGCTGGCCGGACTGGTCCGGCCCACCGCCGGCACGATCACCTGGGACGGGGTGGACGTCACCGCCTGGCCCGCCGACCGCCGCGCCCGCGCCGGCCTGACCCTGATCCCGGAGCGGGGCGGGGTGTTCGCCGGCCTGAGCGTGGCCGACAACCTGCGCCTGTTCGCCGACGGCCGCGACACGGCGCCGGCCCTGACCGCGTTCCCGGTGCTGGCCGATCGGCTGAGGCAGCGGGCCGGCACACTCTCCGGCGGCGAGCAGCAGATGCTCGCGGTGAGCCGGGCCCTGCTCACCCCCGCCAGGCTCCTGCTCCTGGACGAGCTCAGCCAGGGCCTGGCCCCCCGCGTGGCGGCCCACCTGTACGACGTGGTGGCCGGCCTGGCCACGGCCGAGCGCACGGTGATCCTGGTCGAACAACACACGGGCGAGGCCCTGCGCCGCGCCGAGGTCGTCTACGCCCTCAGTCGAGGCACCATCACCTTCGGAGGCGACCCGACCGAATACGAGTCCCACCCGGACAGCGCCCGTCGCGCGTAGGTCAACGCCCGTCGGCGCGAAACCAGGGCTCCGGCGTGTCGAGCCCGGTCCCCGGTGGGAGGCCGAGGGGTGCGGCGGGGGTGGGGCCGGGGGCACGTGTCACCGGGTAGGGCAGGGGCACCATGCCGAACGGACGGCGGTGGTGCGGATCGGGGTTGGGGGCGATCAGGGCCGAACCTCGCACGGGGGCTGCCTTTCGCTGTGCCGGCCCCGAGGTCCCACGCCCCGACGCCGCGCCCGTCGAACCACGTCGACGGACACGGCGTTCAACGACCGGGCGGGGGCGGAGTGTCGCCGGGTCACCCCGGCGGCCCCACGTGGGGGCGGATTTCGGCCACGGCCGGCGGGCTCGCGGGATGTCGGCGGCGAGTGCCGGGGTCGGGCGTGGACCACCCAGAGGAGATCGACGTGTTGCCCCCGATCGAGGAACACGGCGAGTTCACGGCCGTGGTGATCAGGACCGATTGCACCGACGACGCGGACTGGGCGGCCGTGCTCGCGGAGGTGTCGCAACCCCGGGGGCGGAACGGGGAGTTCACCATGGGCCCGCTCCTCGTCGAGGGTCCCGTCGTGCAGGCCGACCCGGGCATCGCGAACCCTGTCGTTCCGGGAGTACGCCGAACACGCCCGCTCCGGGCCCGACGGCGTCTTGCGGCCCCTACCGGACCGCCCCCGCCGCGAAGCGCGTCAGCGCGGCATCACCGCGCCCCGCAACACCACCGCGCGCGGATCGGCCAGCACGCCGACGTCGGCTCGCGGATCGGCCGAATACACCACCACGTCTGCCGACGCGCCCTCGGCGATCGCGTCCCGGCCGAGCCAGCGGCGGGCGGACCAGCACGCGGCGGACAGCGCGTCGCGGGCCGGGATGCCGGCCGCGACCAACTCCGCGACCTCGTCGGCGACCAGGCCGTGCGGCAGCGAGCCGCCCGCGTCGGTGCCCACGAAGATCGGGATGCCCGCGTCGTAGGCGGCCCGCACCGTGGCATAGCGGTTGGCGTGCAGCGCGCGCATGTGCGCGGCGTAGGTCGGGAACTTGGCGCCCGCCTGGTCGGCGATCCCGGGGAAGGTGGCGATGTTCACCAGGGTCGGCACGATCGCCACACCCCGCTCGGCGAACAGCGGGATCAGGTCCTCGGTCAATCCGGTGGCGTGTTCGATGCAGTCGATGCCCGCCTCGACCAGGTCCGGGAGCGAGTTCTCGGCGAAGCAGTGCGCGGTGACCCGGGCCCCCTCGGCGTGCGCGGCGGCGATCGCCTCCCGGAGCGCGTCCTTGGGCCACAGCGGCGACAAGTCCCCGGTGTCCCGGTCGATCCAGTCGCCGACCAGCTTGACCCAGCCGTCGCCGCGCCGCGCCTCCTGGATCACGAACGCGGTCAGGTCGCCCGGCTCGATCTCGTGCGCGTAGTTGCGGATGTAGCGCTTGGGTCGGGCCAGATGCCGCCCCGCGCGGATCAGCCGGGGCAGGTCCTCGCGGCCGTCGATCCAGCGGGTGTCGGCGGCCGAGCCCGCGTCGCGCAGCAGCAGCGCGCCCGCGTCCCGGTCGGTGATCGCCTGGCGCTCGGCGGTCGGCGCGTCGACCGCGCCGTGCGCGTCGATCCCGACGTGGCAGTGCGCGTCGACCAGGCCGGGCAGTACCCACCCTTCCAACGTGGCGTCGACGGCGAGCGACGTCGGCCGCTCGAAGGTGATCCGCCCGCCGATCACCCACATCTCGTCACGGACATCCTCGGGGCCGACCAGAACGCGGCCCTTCACGTGCAGCACGGTCATGCCGAGACCCTACGACCTGACCACCCCCGGCCCCACCGCCGCGAACCCACCGCCGCCGAGGTCGGGGCGGGCTTCACCCTCGCTTCACCAGTCCCCGCCGGACCCCCGCGGCCACGGCTGCCGTTCGGGAGTCGACCTCCAGCTTTGCGTAGATGTGCACCAGGTGGGATTTGACCGTCGCCTGGCTCAGGAACAGCGCCTTGCTGATCGCCAGGTTCGACAACCCCTCCGCGACCAGCCCCAGCACCTCGATCTCCCTCGGGCTCAACACCGGTTGCGGCCGGCGCAGTCGGCTCAGCAGTCGGCCCGCGATCCGGGGCGCGAGCGCCGACTCGCCGGCGGCGGCCGTTCGTACCGCCGCCGCCAACTCCTCCGGCGGGGCGTCCTTGAGCAGGTAGCCCAGCGCGCCCGATTCGACCGCGGCCAAGATGTCCGCGTCGGTGTCGTAGGTGGTCAGCACCAGGACGTGCGGGGCGCGGGGCAGTGCCGTGATGGCCGCCGTGGCCGCGTTGCCGTGCATGGCGTTCGGGCCGAAGCGCAGGTCCATCAGCACCACGTCGGGCGCGAGGGAGCCGGCCAGCTCGACCGCGCGCTCCGCGGTGTCCGCCTCGCCCACCACCTCGAAGTCCGGCTCGGCCGCCAGCACGGCGCGCAGACCGGCGCGCACGACGGGATGGTCGTCGGCCAGCAACAACCGGATCACCGCGCGGCCCTGTCCGCGGGGGCCGGCAAGGTCTCCGGCCGCTGCCTGGCGGGCGCCGGGACGCTCCCGGGCCCGTCCGTCCCAGGCACCGCGAGGACCCCGCTCCCCTCCCGCGCAGGTGCCGAAAGGGCCTCGGTC
Source organism: Embleya sp. NPDC056575 (assembly GCF_042793325.1). Lineage (NCBI taxonomy): Bacteria > Bacillati > Actinomycetota > Actinomycetes > Kitasatosporales > Streptomycetaceae > Embleya > Embleya sp. NPDC056575. The sequence continues at coordinate 175,063 of NZ_JBHTVA010000012.1, read as the reverse complement.
CCCTCCCCCGCGGGCACCGGCCCCGTCCTCTCCCCCGCAGGCACCAAAAACGTCACCGCGATCGCCGCCCCCTGGCCCGGACCCGACTCCACCGTCAGCGCTCCGCCCAGTTCGGCCGCCCGAGTCCGCATCGCCGCCAGCCCGAATCCGGTGCCGGCGGTCCCGCCCCGCTCCGCCCCGACCGGGCGCGCGGCCGGGTCGAACCCGCGTCCGTCGTCCACCACGTCGAGCGTCACCGACGCCTCCATGTGGCTGAGCGTCACCTCGGCCCGGGACGCGCCCGCGTGCCGCACCGTGTTCCCGAGCGCCGACTGGGCGATCCGCAGCAGCGCCACCTCGACGGCCCTCGGCAGCCCGGCCGCCTCCCCCGTGCGATGGAAGCGCACGTCCAGGTCCGCCTCGGCGGCCGTCCGCGCGCACAGCCGCTCCAGCGCCGCCGGCAGCGAGGAGTCGTCCAACTCGGGCGGCGCCAGTGCCCGGACGAACCGCCGCGCCTCCGCCAGGCTGTCGGTCGCGGTGACCCGCGCCAGCCGTACGTGCCGATCGGCCGCCGTCGGATCCGCCGGCAGCGCCCGCTCGGCCGCGCGCAGCAACAGCTGGATACTGCTGAAGCCCTGCGCGAGCGTGTCGTGGATCTCCCGGGCCAGCCGCTCCCGCTCCGCCAGCACCCCCGCGTGCCGCTCCGCCGCCGCGAGCGAGGCCCGGGCCGCGACCACGTCCTCCACGAGGCGGCGCCGCGCCTCGCTCTCCCGGTGCAGCGCCTGGTAGCCCAGCACGGTGGCCACCGCGACCGCCGCGCCCAGCAGCGGACCGAGCACCATGCCCAGCGACACCGCGCCGCGATGGGCCGCGTAGCCCCCGACGGCGATCACCGCGAGCCCGCCCACCACGGGCAGCGCGACCCGTACCGGCAGCAGGTGCGGAACCAGGAAGAACAGTGGGAAGGCGAACCAGATCGCCTCCGCCGTGAGCGCGTACAACCCGCACCAGGACAACGTCAGCGCGATCAGCCACCACACCGAGGCCCGCCGCGACGGCCCCACCGAGGGGGTCAGGTTGCCCACCGCGTACACCGCGGCCGTGACCGCGGCGGCGACCGGGATCAGCGCGGTCCGCACCGCGGAGGCGTCGGTGCCGACGAGGGCGCGCAACGCGGCCACCGCGAGCAGCAGCGCGACCAGCGCGTGCATACAGGCGCGGAGCGTGCGGGGCACGGGGACGGGGGTCGGGATACCGGCGTACATATCGGGTCAAGGTTAACCGGGGCGGGTGGAGCGGCCATCGATCAAAAGGTTGACCGGGGCCGGTCAACCCGATCGATGACGCGGACGCGGCCGGCGGCCAGGCTTGGGGTGTGTTCGTAGCGTTGCGGGACCTCGTGTTCGCCCGGGGGCGGTTCGCCCTGATGATCGTCACCGTGGTGCTGGTCACCGCGCTGGTCGGGCTGGTGTCCGGGCTGACCGTGGGGCTGGGGCGGGCCAATACGTCGGCGATCGACGCGCTGCCGGCCGATCGGCTCGCGTTCGCCGCGCCCGCCCCGGGACAGGGGGTCTCGTTCGCCGACTCGACCGTGGAGCAGGCGCAGTGGCAGCGCTGGGCCGAGCGGCCCGGGGTGCGCTCGGCCGCGCCGCTCGGCATCGCGATGACCCGGCTCGGGGTCGGTACGCGGACCACCGCCGCGGCGGCGTTCGGCGTGGAGCCGGGCGGGCCGATGGCCCCCGCCGGGCTGGCCCCCGGGACGGTGGTGTTGTCCCGGGACCTGGCCGACGAGCTGCGCGTACGGGTCGGCGACCGGCTGACCGTGGGCGCGGACACCGTGCTGACCGTCGCCGCCGTGGTGTCGGGATCCTCGTACAGCCACGCGCCGGTCGCCTGGACCACCCTCGCCGACTGGCAACCGCTGCGCCCGGGACCGCGGAGCGGCGGCCCGCACGCGACGGTGATCGTGCTCGACCTGGCCGGCGGGCACACCGGGGCGGCGGACCGGGCGATCGGCACGCGCAGCACCTCGATCGGCGACGCGCGGAAGGCGATCGGGTCGTACACCGCCGAGAACGGCTCGCTGCAACTGATGCGCGGGTTCCTGTTCGCCATCTCGGCGCTCGTGGTGGGCGCGTTCTTCACCGTCTGGACCATCCAGCGCGCGGGCGACGTGGCGGTGCTCAAGGCGCTCGGCGCGCCCACCGGCTACCTGCTGCGCGACGCGCTCGGCCAGGCGTTCCTGGTGCTGCTCGCGGGCACCACCGTCGGCATCGGCGTCGCCGCGCTGTTCGGCGCGGTCGCCCCGGCGGGGGTGCCCTACGTGGTGGACGCCTCGACCACGGTCCTGCCGGGGGCGGTGTTGATCCTGCTCGGCATGGTCGGCGCGGGGCTCGCCGTCCGTCGGGTGACCTCGGTCGACCCGCACACCGCGCTCGGCGGGACCCGGTGAGGTGTACGGCGATGAACCACCCGCCGATGAACGCCCGGCGATGAACCGCACGGCCATGGCCCCGCAGCCCGATTCCCCCACGCCCGAGAGGCCCGCCATGCACCCGTCCCCCGGCCTGGAACTCGCCGATGTGACGCTCACCTATCCCGACGGCGACGGTCGGCTGACCGCGCTGGACCGGGTCTCGCTGGCTGTGCCGCCCGGGACGCTGACCGCCGTGGTCGGGCCGTCGGGGTCCGGCAAGTCGAGCCTGCTCGCCGTCGCCGCGACGCTGACCACGCCGGACACGGGCCGCGTGTCGATCGCCGGCCTGGACGCGGTCGCCCTGCGGCCGGCCGGGCGGGCCCGGTTGCGCCGCAGCACCATCGGGATCGTGTTCCAACAGCCGAACCTGCTCGCCTCGTTGACGTGTGTCGAGCAGCTTCAGGTGATGGCGCACCTGGCCGGCGGCAGTGCGCGCAAGGCCCGCGCCCGGGCGCTGGAACTGCTCGACCGGGTCGGCCTCGCGGACCGGGCGGAGCATCGCCCGCACCGGCTCTCCGGCGGCCAGCGGCAGCGGGTGAACATCGCCCGGGCGCTGATGCACGAGCCGAGCGTGCTCCTGGTCGACGAACCCACCGGGGCGCTGGACCACGAACGCGGCGCGGCGATCGTGGCGTTGCTCGCCGACCTGACCCGTACGAGCGGCGCGGCCACGGTCCTGGTCACCCACGACCGCAGCCACCTGCCCCACGCGGACCGGGCGGTGGAACTGATCGACGGCCGGCTGCGCACGCTCGCGACGGCATAGCGCGCGCCGTCCGCTACTCCCCCGCGTCCGGCCGCCACGCGCTCGACCCCGATCCCGACGCCGACCCACCCGGCCCGGCGTCCGGCCGCCACGCGCTCGACCCGGACCGGCTCGGCTCGGCGTCCCCCGCCCGCCACGCGCTCGATCCGCCGGTGGTGCCCGGCAGGCTCGGCGAACCCGGCCCGTCCGAACCGCCGGGAATCACCGGCCAGTTCGGGTCGACGACCGCGCCGCCGCCGTCCGGGTTGCGCCGGTCGAAGTAGCTCTGCAGCGAGGCCGCCTGCTCCGCGTACCACTGCACCTGCTTCTCGTGCAGCGTGCGCAGCGAGTCGGCGGCCAACTCCGGGAAACGCGCGCCCAGATCCTGCGCGAGCAACAGGCACGCCAGCGCGTCGCCGTCGGCGGTGTGCGCGTCGGTGAGCACCACCTCGTAGAACGCGCTGGTGGCCGCAAGGGTGCGCTTGCCCTTGCGGTAGCGGTCGAGCTGCTTGTCGATCACCAGCGGGTCGATGATCGGTGCGGTGTACGGGAGTTGCGGCAGATTGTGGCGGTGCAGCTCGGCCTGCAGGATGGTCAGGTCGAACGGCGCGTTGTAGATCGCGATCGGGGTGTCGGCGGCCAGGTATTCGGCCATCGCCTCGCCGATCTCGGCCAGGCACAGGGCGGGTTGCCGCCCGTCGGCCCGGGCGCGCGCGGTGTCGATCCCGTGGATCGCGGTCGCCTCGGCGGGAATCTCCCGCTCCCCCGGGTCGATCAACCACGACCGCCTGGTGCCGGTCGAGTCCACCAGGGCGGCGGTGACGATGAAATCGGTCAGCGGGTCGACGCCGGAAGTCTCCACGTCGAACGCGGCCATCGGCCCCCGGTGCCAGCCGTCGTGATTGCCGCGCGGCGGCGCGGCGGGCTTCGGCTCGCCGCAATCGGCGCAGTACGTAACCCACTTGCCGTCCCGGCGGACCAACAGCCCGTCGCCGGCCTTGACATAGGTCGTGCACGTGGCACAGGTCGCGCCGAACTTGTTCGTTGCCATGGGGGTGCCCTTTTCCGATCGCGGATCAGATTCACGTCGTCACTGCCGGAAACGCTAGTGCCCGGGTACGACGCGATCCGCACGAGCCGTCGCCGGCCGGCGCGACAACGGCCGTGCGGCGGTGGTCCTGCCGGCGCGAGGACGACGGTCATCGCGACGGCGACCAGGGCGGGCAACGCCCCGTCCACGAACGGCCCGAGGCCGATCAGCGCGAGCAACGCCGAGAGCGGCGACGTCTACGCGGTGATCCGGCCTCGGCGATACATGCAGATCATCCTATTCCGCCCGACCGCCCCACACGCGGCCGCGAGCCGGCGAATTCCGCCCGCTCCGACGGCGAGCGGGTGTGCCAGGATGACCCCCGTGCGCGTGCTGCTAGGGGACGGCTTCGGGGTGACGTCACGTCAGATCGCGATGGCGGTCGGGCGATCGGGGCACGAGCCGGCGGTGTTGGCGCCGCCCGGTCGGCCGATCCCGGGTCGCCCCCGGTCGGTGACCAGGGTGTACGAGGTGCCCGCCTTCGGCACGGATCCGTGGGCCTGGCTGGCCCGCGCGGAAGCGGTGCTCGGGGCCGAGCCGTACGACGTGCTGCTGCCCACCGACGAGCACGTCGCGGTGCTGGCCCGGGCCCCGGAGCGAATCACCGCGCACGGAGTGGCCCTGGCCGTACCGTCGTTCGCCGCGCTGCGCCGCGTCGCGGACCGCGCCTCGGCGGCGAGCACGCTGACCGAGATCGGCATGCCGCAGCCGGCCGGGACGGTGGTGGTGCACACCGCCGAGGAACTGCGTCAGGTCGCCGACCCGCCGCTCTACGTCAAGACCCTGCTCGGCTCGCATCGGGTCGAGCGGCGCGAACAACTCCTGCGCCTGGCCGACGAGTTGGACCGCGCCGGAGCGTTCGTGGACGGCGCCGGGGTGCTGGTGCAGGAGCCCGCGGCGGGTCCGGTCCTGTCCGCCCAGGCGGTGTTCGAGCACGGCCGACTGGTCGCGGTGCACGCGTACGAGCTGCTGCACGGCCCGGCGGTGCGGCGCAGCGTGGTCGCGCCCGAGATCCGCGAACAGGTCGCCATGCTCGGCGGCCACCTCGGCTGGCACGGCGCCCTGTCCCTGGACGCCGTGCGCACCACGTCGGGCCCGGCCTGGCTGAACGTCCGCCCCCATCTGGCCGAACCCGGCAACGCCGCCGCGAGCGGCACGGACCTGGTCGCCGCGCTGATCGCGGTCTCCCGGGGCGAGACGCCACCATCGATGCCATGGGGCCGCCCCGACGTCCGCACCCGCCAGGCCCACGCGGGCGTATGGACCGCCGCCCGAGCCGGCCGCCGCCGCGCCGCACGGGAGATGCTCCGCATCGCACTGGGCCTGGGGCCCTACCGCGACACCGCGGAGGAATCCCTGAGCCTGCGCCGGGAACCCCGGCGAATCCCCGGCGCCCTGTGGTCCGCCACCACCGCCCTCACGTTCCCCACACACACCCTCACCCGAATCACCCACCAGGAATCCCACGCCACCCTGACCCCCACCACCTGGCGCCGAATCCTCGCCGGCCCACCCCCGACCATCCCCCACCCGGGGTAGCCACCCCCAAACGCCGAACCTCACCAACGCGGGACGCCGGGGTCCGCTCCCGATGCACGCGCGACGCGCGAGGTGGGCGCGGGCGCGCCCGGGTGATCGGCGCCGGCCCCGGGTGCGGCCCGTCCCCGGCTCCGCCGCGTGTGCCGTTCACCCCAGCAGCGACTCCACCAGCGCTCGGACCGACAGTACGAACAGCCGGTCGCCGTCGGTGACGTTGCTCAGGCTGTCCGCCAGTTCCGGGTCGTCGTGGGCCAGCTCGGCTCGCCACTCGTCCACCGCCGGTGGTTCGGCCGCGCTGTTCTCCAGGGCCCGCTCCAGCATCACGAAGCCGGCGACCTGATACTGCACCGCCTGGACCGCCTCGCCCGCCCGCGCGCCCCGCAGGCCGGCCGCCGTCATCTCGTGCACCAGCGCCTTGCGGGCGGGCAGCATCATCAGTGACTCCAGGCCGCGCTCGCGGACCAGGCCGACCAGGTGCGGGCGCTCCAGGATCATCCGACGGGTCGATCGCGCGATCGACACCACCCGCTCGACCGGCGTGCTCCCCTCCACCGAGATCGCGCCCATCTCCGCGATCACCCGATCCACCAGTTGGTCGACCAGCACGTCGCGGTTGCCCACGTGCCAATAGATCGAGGTGACCGCCACACCCAACTCGGCGGCCAGTTTGCGCATGCTGAGGTTCTCGATACCGGACTCCATGACGAGACGCATGGCGGTGTCGAGCACGGTGTCTCGCGTGATCCTGTCCATCACGTCCCATTCTCGCGCCCCGGGCCGGTGGCCCGATACACGGTCAACCGGGCCGCGGGTCTTTACCTCGCCGACCCACCGGTGTAACAGTGTTACAGAGCAACCGGCACCACTGCGCACGAGATCGCGACAACGGGGGTCGACGATCCGCGCGCAGCCCTCGCACGAGCACCGAGCACACGCGCAGGCACGGCACGAGCACGGCACGAGCGGAAGAGGTGAGGTACGTGGCACGCATTCGATACGGCGCCCGGCCGGCGGAGGCGCTGAAGAAGTCCTCCCGGGAACGGTCCAGCCTTCCGGAGATCTGGTCCACGGGCGTGATGGCGATCTGGGAGACCGACCCCGAGGTGATCGCGGCCGTACTGCCGCCGCCGCTGGTGCCCGCCGACCGGCCGCTGGTCCGGGCGAACATCTCCGGCTGCGACATCAACGGCTACCCCCTCGGCGCGGGCGCGATCGCGGTGCGCTGCAGGCACGGCGACATCGAGGGCGACTACACGCTGACGATGCCGATGACCACCGAGCGCGCCGTGATCGGCGGCCGGGAGGTGTTCGGCGAGCCGAAGAAGCTGGCCGACGTCGAGGTCGAGCGCGACGGCGACCTCGTCGTGGCCACCGTGAACCGGATGGGCGTCACCTACATCGAGGTCCGCGGCACGGTCGGCGAGGAGCTGCCCCTGCCCGAGCCCCGGCAGACGCTGAGCTTCTACTACAAGTTCCTGCCGGCCGTGGACGGCGACGGCTTCGACGCCGACCCGCTCCTGGTCCACGTCACCCGCAACGAGCGCACCCGCAGCGCACACACCGTGACCGGCGAGGTGATCCTGCGCGACTCGGACTTCGACCCCGTCGCCGACCTCCCGGTCCGCAAGCTGATCTCGATCACCCTCAGCGAGCGCACCTCCGACCAGCAGGGCTTCGTGGCCGAGCGGGTCAAGGCCGACCTGGTGCTGCCGTACATCCACCAGCGCTACGACGACGTGCGGCAGATCACCGACGACCCGCCGCCCGCCACGAAGTAGCACCCCACAGGCACGGCAACGGCAGCGACGACAACACACGACAAGGGAACGGGACACATGCTGCAGGAATTCGACGGCAGAGTCGCCGTCGTCACCGGCGCCGCGAGCGGCATCGGGCTCGCGATGGCCGAACGGTTCGCCGCCGAGGGTATGAAGGTCGTGCTCGGCGACATCGAACAGGGCGCGCTGGACAAGGCCGTGGCCCGGATCACCGACGCGGGCGGACGGGCGTTCGGACACGTGGTGGACGTGTCGGTGCGCGAATCCGTATTCGCCCTGGCCGACGCCGCGTTCGAACACTTCGGCGCGGTGGACGTGTTGTGCAACAACGCGGGGATCGGCTCCGGCTCCGAGGGCAGGATGTGGGAGCACGACCCCAAGGACTGGGACTGGTGCTTCGCCGTCAACGTGTTCGGCGTCTTCAACGGCATCCAGGCGTTCGTCCCGAGGATGCTCGCGCAGGACACCCCCGGGCACATCGTCAACACCTCCTCCGGCGACGGCGGCATCGCCCCGCTGCCGAATGCGTCGGTGTACGCCACCACCAAGGCCGCCGTGGTCACCATGACCGAGGCGCTGTACGCGCAACTGGGCCAGGTGCAGGCCAAGTTGGGTGCGTCCGTGCTGTTCCCGGGACCGAAGATGTTGCGTACCGGCCTGTGGGAGTCGTACCGCAACCGGCCGGAGCGTTTCGCCAAGTCGGTGCCGCGCAAGACGCCCTACAACACGCTCGACGCGTGGGAGAAGGCGATGCGCGACGCGGGTCGGGAGATCGAGTTCACCCCGGTCGAGTCGGTCGCCGCCGACGTGCTCGACGGCATCCGGGAGAACCGGTTCTGGATCCTGCCCGCGAGCGAGCACAGCGACGCCCAGATCACCGCACGGTCGCGCAGCATGCTCGACCGCAGCAACCCCTCGTACCTCGAGACCTTCGTCCTGGACAAGTGAGCGACGATGACTGAGCAAGCGACGACCGAACTCACCACCCCCTACACGATCATCTCCTCGGACACCCACGCCGGCCTGCCCACCGAGCTGTATCGCGACTACCTCGCCACGAAGCACCACGCCGCGTTCGACCGGTTCATGTCCGAGCGCGAGGCGCAGCTCAAGGCGATCACCGATCTGGGCGTGCGCAACGAGGACTTCGCGGCGAACTGGTTCGAGACCAACGAGGAGGTGCTGCGCAGCGGTTGGGAAGTGGACCGGCGCGACCTGGAGTTGGACAAGGACGGCGTGGTCGGCGAGGTGATCTTCCCGGACGCCGACGCGGTCGAGTCGCGTACGTGTGTGCCGTTCGGCGCGGGCCTGGGCCTGTCCGGTGACCTGGATCCCGAACTGGGTCTGGCCGGTGCGCAGGCGCACAACCGCTGGCTGGCCGAGTTGTGCAAGACCAGCCCGGAGCGGCGGCGCGGGGTCGCGCTGATCCCGATCACCGCGGCGTTGGACGACGTGCTCAAGGAGATCCGCCGGATCAAGGCCGACGGCCTGGGCGCGGTGATGATCCCGGCGATGTGGATGAACCAGACGCCGTACCACGACCGCAGGTACGACCCGGTGTGGGCGCTGTGCGAGGAGCTGGAGCTGCCGGTGGTCACCCACTCGGGTCCGGCCGACCGCGAGGCGTACGGGAACCACCTGGGCATCTACGTCACCGAGGTCACCTGGTGGCCGTCCCGGCCGCTGTGGTTCCTGCTGTGGTCCGGCGTGTTCGAGCGGTTCCCCGGGTTGCGGTTCGGGGTGACCGAGGCGGGCTGCTGGTGGGTGGGCAACCTGCTGTGGTTCACCGACCGGCTGCTGCTCGGCTCGCGCGGGGCGGCCAAGTTGGCCGGGTTCGAGGAGATCAAGCTGCTCCCGAGCGAGTACTTCGACCGCAACTGCTTCATCGGCGCCTCGAACACCAAGCGCCGCGAGATCGGTATGCGCTACGAGATCGGCATCGGCAACATCTGCTGGGGTAACGATTTCCCGCATCCGGAAGGCACCTGGCCGGAGACGCTGAACATCCTGCGCAAGACGTTCTCCGACGTGCCGATCGCCGAGACGCGCGTGATGCTCGGCGAGGCGGTCGCGGATGTGTACGGCTTCGACCTGGCCGCGCTGAAGCCGCACGCCGAGCGGGTCGGGGTCACCCCCTCGACACTCGGCCAGGTGAACGCGGACGGTTCGGCGAAGGACCTGACGACCAAGTGGGCCGCCGCCGCCGAGATCGGCCGGCACTGGCTCACCGGACACGACACGGGCGCCGCGATCAACCCGAACGCGCCGGCCCAGGAGGTCTGATCCCCGATGACCGAGCGCACCACCCCGCCCGCCGTCCCGGGCGGCCCCCCGTTCACCGACCTGCCCGAGCGATACACGGTGATCTCGGCCGACTGCCACGGCGGCGGCGAGATCCACGGCTATCGCGACTACCTGCCCGCACGCCTGCACGCCGAGTTCGACGCGTGGGTGGCCGGCTACGAGATCCCGTACCCGGACCTGAAGGGCGATCTGGGTCCGCGCAACTGGGACTCCGATCGACGGCTGCGCGACCTGGAGGCGGACGGGGTGGTCGCGGAGGTGATCTTCCCGAACACCGTGCCGCCGTTCTTCCCCAAGCCGTCGCTCACCGACCAGCCGCCCGCCGCGAACGCCGGTGACCTGGCGCTGCGTTGGGAGGGGCTGAAGGCGCACAACCGCTGGATGGTCGACTTCTGCGCGGCGGCTCCCGGACGCCGCGCGGGCATCGTCCAGATCATGTTGCACGACATTCCGGCGGCGGTGGAGGAGATCCGCTGGGCCAAGGAGGCGGGGCTCACCGGCGGTGTGCTGCTGCCCGGTACCCCGCCCGGCTCCGGCCTGGTGCCGATGTTCGACTACGCGCACTACGAGCCGCTGTGGCGGGTGTGCGAGGAGTTGGGCATGCCGCTCAACCACCACACCGGCTCGGCAGCGCCGCCGGCCGGGGAGACCGACGTGGACAAGGTGGTGTTCCTGACCGAGGTGTCCTGGTGGGCGCACCGCGCGTTCACCCACCTGGTGGTCTCCGGCGCGATGGACCGCCACCCCGATCTCCAGTTCGTGTTCACCGAGCAGGGCACCGCCTGGATCCCGGAGGAGACCCGGCGGCTGGACTACTACTGGCATCGGATGAGCACCGCGGTCGGCTCCCAGGAGTACGAGTGGGGTAGCGAACTGGTCGGCCGGATGGCGCTCAAGCCCAGCGAGTACTGGGCCCGGCAGTGCCACGTCGGGGCCAGCTTCCAGCGCCCCGCCGAGGCCAAGCTGCGCTACCAGGTGGGCGTGGACCGGGTCATGTGGGGCAGCGACTATCCGCACAAGGAGGCCAGCCACCCGTTCAGTCGCGAGGCGCTCCAGCTCACCTACAACGGCATCGACCCGGTCGAGGTCGCGGCCATGGTCGGCGGCAACGCGGCGAAGCTGTACGGCTTCGACCTCGACGCGCTGGCCCCGATCGCGGCCCGGGTGGGGCCGAGGGTCGAACAGGTCTGGGCACCGCTCGCGCCGGAGGACATCCCGGTCGGCGCGGACAAGTGCCCGGCGTTCGTCGGGGTGACGGGCGTCAAGCCGTAAGGGCCGGTCGAGCCGGGTCGGCCCTGCCCGAGCCTGTCGGTGGCGGGAGTGGAACCCTCGTTCCGCTCCCGCCACCGGGGGTGTGATGCCTTGCACAGGGCTTCGTGCCGGCGGGCGGGCGATTTTTCCGGTGAATCGTGTCGGCACGGCTTAGAGTCCGAGCCATGACTCGACCGGACTGGGCTCCAGAGCACATCGACATCACGCGCGCCAGCGTCGCCCGCGTCTACGACTACGCGCTCGGCGGCGCGCACAACTTCGCGGTCGACCGCGAGGCCGCGGAGCTGGTCACCCAGGCGATGCCCGAGTTGCGCGACGTGCTGCGCGGGAACCGGGTCTTCCTCACCCGCGCCGTCCACCACCTGTTGGACCTGGGCATCCGGCAGTTCCTCGATCTGGGCTCGGGCATCCCGACCGTGGGCAACGTGCACGAGATCGCGCACAAGGCCGACCCGGACGCGCGTGTGGTGTACGTGGACAACGACCCGGTCGCGGTCGCGCACAGCCAACTGCTGCTCGCGGACAACCCGAACGCGACCGTGGTGGGCGCCGACCTGACCGATCCGGCCAAGGTGATCGACTCGCCCGAGGTGCGCAAGCTGATCGACTTCTCCCAGCCGGTCGGCGTGCTGATCGTGTCGGTGCTGCACTTCCTGCCGGACGAGGCGGACCCCGTCGGCGTGGTGCGCCAGTACATGGACGCCACCGTCCCCGGCAGCCACCTGGCCCTGTCCCACGCGCACCGCAGCGAGGAGCGCCCGGCCGGGATGGACCGCGCGCTCAGTGAGTACTCGTCCAACGTGCAGCAGATGCACGCCCGTTCGCACGACGGGATCCTGGCCATCTTCGGCGGACTGGAACTGCTGCCCGCCCGCCTGGTCCCGGTCGACGTGTGGGGCCCCGAGGGCCCCCTCGGCGACCCGCCGGTGAAGCTGCCTCAGCTGGCGGGCGTCGCGGTCAAGGCCTGAGCGGCCGGCACCGGGTTGTAGAACTCGCGCTGCCCGACCACCAGACCGTCCCGAAAAGTCAGCACCGCGATGTAGGTGTTGGCGTAGGGCCGGTCCGTGGTCCGGGCCCGACCCGTCCCCGTGAACTCGACGATCACGGTGTCCGGGTCCACGCAGTCGTGGACCCGGGTCACCGTCAGGCTCAGCTCGAAGACGCCGAGCGCGATGGCGAGGTAGGTCTCCACCGCGGCCCGGCCCTCGATCCGCACCGGCGGCGCGGCGTAGGGGAATTCGAGCACGACGTCGGGGTGGTAGCAGGCCACCTGGGCGGCGCGGTCGCCGGCGCCGACGGCGGCGAGCAGCCGTTCGGCGACGCGGGTGTGGTGCGCGCGGCGTGCCTCGGCCGGTTCGGTCGAATGCGTGGTCATGGCCGCACCCTGGCGCAGATCGGCCCGCGATGGAAGATCGCCTCCACGTGGGATCAGGCCGCGGCGGTTCACGCCGCGGCCGGTTCACGTCCCGGCGGGTTCACTCCGCGGCGCGTTCACGCTGCGGCCGGTTCACCGTCCGCGACGGGCACCGTGTTCGTCTCGGGCAGCAGGAGCAGGCAGGTCGCGCTCACCGTCGCCGCGCCCGCCAGATAGGTCGCGACGCCCCACGGTGTGCCGTCGCCGCGGGCCAGCTCGGTGGCCACCATCGGGGTCAGCGCGCCGCCGAGCACCCCGCCCAGGTTGTACGCGGTGGACGCGCCGGTACACCGCACCCGCGGCTCGAACAGCTCGGACAGGTACGCCCCGACCACCGAGAACATCGCCATGAACGCGACCAGCGTGCCCAGGCATCCCAGGGTCATCCACATCGGCTCGCCGGTGGCCAGCAGGCCGAGCATCGGGAACGCCCACAGACCCATTCCCGCGCAGCCCACCAGGCACATCGGCTTGCGCCCGTACCGATCGCCCACCACGGCGAACAGTGGGGTGACCAGGGCCATTCCGGTCACCGCGATCATGATGCAGGCCAGCATCGTGGTGCGGCCGACCGTCGGCCGGTCGTCGGCGTACTGCAGGGACCACGTGGTGGTCAGGTAGAAGCCCACGTAGCCGCAGGCCAGCGCCCCCGCGGCGAGCAGGACCAGGCGCCAGTGCCCGCGCAGGACCTCGGCGACCGGGCTCGGGGAGGTCTCGTTGCCGGCCAGCAGCGCCCGAAACGCCGGCGTCTCCTCGACCGAGGCGCGCAGCAGCAGCCCGCCCGCCGCGAGCACTCCGGCGAACAGGAACGGCACCCGCCAGCCCCACGCGTGGAACTGCGCGTCGGTCAGCGACCCGGACAGGACCAGCATCAGCCCGTTGGCGAGCAGGAACCCGATCGAGGGGCCGGCCTGGGGAATCCCGGCCCACAACGCCCGCCGCCCCGGCGGTGCGTGCTCGGCGGCCAGCAACACCGCGCCGCCCCACTCGCCGCCCACGCCGAAGCCCTGGCAGAACCGCAACACCACCAGCAGGATCGGTGCGGCCACGCCGATCCGGTCGTAGGTCGGCAGCAGCCCGACCAGCACGGTGGCCACACCGGTCAGGACGAGCGACACCACCAGGACCGGCCGCCGCCCGCGCCGATCGCCCAGGCGCCCGAACACCACCGCACCCAGCGGGCGCGCGACGAACCCGACCGCGTAGGTCGCGAACGCCGCGAGGGTGCCGGCGATCGGCGAGAAGCCGGGAAAGAACAGCGGCCCGAGCACCAGGGCGGCGGCGGTGCCGTAGACGAAGAAGTCGTAGAACTCGATCGCGGTACCGGCGAAGGACGCCGCCGCGATCCGGACCATGGAGACATTTCGAGTCACACCCCGCCCAACGACCGGGTGGGGACGTGGTCACCCACGCGGCGGTCACCCGTCCGGCGCGGTCTGGCGAGCCTTTCCGGACGCGTCGCGTTGTACAGGAGTTCGCGCCTCGCCGAGATCGGCGAGCCAGGGGGCGCCCGCGTCGTCGCCCACGTGGCCGAGGGACCAGGCCGGGTTCTGGCACATCGCGGTCTGCACGATCTGGGTGCCCGGCAGGGTGATCGGCCAGCACAGCAGGTGTCCGGCCAACCACCAGAACTTGCCGAGCACCGCCACGGAGAGATCGTCCTCGCCGGGCGGTCGGTCGCGGTACTCGTGCAGATACCAGGTGCGCACCACCTGCGGCCAGCTCTGCTCGGCGATCACCGTGCCGTCCCGATCGCGCAGCGGCCCGTTGCGAAACCGCACATCCCGCGCGATGCGATGGGTCACCCGCAGGCCCAGCGCGCGGCGTACCGGGGTGAGCAGAATCGTCACACCACCGCACACCGACCAGGTGAGCATCGACGGCCACAGGCCGAAGACCAGGAACAACACCGCACCGGCCACCCCCAGCGGCAGGCCCACCGCCCGCGCCGCGACCGGTTCCGCGTAGACCTTCAGCGGCGTGATCGGGACCCGGAAGACCGTGTCGGGCGTGCTGCCGTAGCGCGACTCGTCGAAGTCGAGCGCGCGCGCCCGACGATAGGTCCGGGTCTGGAACCAGGGCAGCGCCAGAGACGACACCGCGCCGGCCACACCGACCACAAACCAGGGCAGGGACACATCGTGAAGCTCCATCGCCACGTCACCCCTCCGCGCGTCGATGTCTCCACGGTCGCCCATGACGGCCCGCTACGGAAGACCACGATGTCGGACAAGTGGCAGAAAATATGCCCCCCACCCCCACGTGCGACGACCTCGGCCGCGCGGCGAGCCCGCGACGTGATGTAGGCGACGCCGTCCGACCGGGCGCGATGCGTCGCGCCGGCGGGCCGGACCTACCCCTGAACCGCCCCACCGCCGTGGGGCGTCGACTGCGATCGGTGGTGTGGTGCCGCTCGGCTCCGGCGCAGCAGTGCCATGGCGAGCGCCTGGACGGAGCGGGTGAAGTGGCGGGGGTCGTCGGGTGGGGTGGTGTGGCGGATCAGGTCGCCGTCGAAGAGCGCGAGTACGGCGTGGGCCAGGAAGTCGGCGTCGAGGTCGGGGCGGCCGTCGGTGAACAGGGCGGCGAGGTGGTGGTGCCAGAACCGGTAGCTGGGATCGCCGTACCGGTCCTCGGCGCAGGCCTGTCCGTGTGCCGACAGCAGGGTGGCGTTGCCCTCGGCGATCGCGCCGAGTCCGTCGAGGAAGGCGAGCATGCGCTCCGGCGCGGGCGCGCCCGGTCCCAGCGGCGGCGGGCCGTTGCCGACCGCGTCGCGCAACTCCCGGGACCGCTCCTCCAACAGCGCTTGCAGCAGCCCGGCACGGTTGCCGAAGCGCCGGAACACGGTGCCCTTCCCGACTCCGGCGAGCGCCGCGACCCGGTCGAGCGACACGTGGTCCCCGCCACCCTCGGCCAGGAGCCGCTCGGTCGCGCGCAGCACCGCACGGCGATTGCGGGCCGCGTCGGCGCGCTCGACCCGCGCCCGCTGTTCGGTCATCGGCTTCTCCCCGCTGGACGGACCGTCGGTCCGCATACTACCGTGCAGATAACCGGACCGACGGTCCGTTCAATCCGCGGTCGCACCACGCCTTCAGGGGGACCCATGGTCATGCGCGCGCTCGTCGTCGATCCCGACGCTTCGGTATCACTCCGTCTCGGGACCGCCCCGGAGCCCCACCCCGCACCGGGTCAACTGGTGATCTCCGTCCGGCACATCTCGCTCAACCGCGGCGAGGTGGCGTTCGCCGGACGCCTTCCGGCCGGGACCGTGCACGGCTACGACGCCGCCGGTGTCGTCGTACGGGCCGCCGCGGACGGCACCGGGCCGGCCGTGGGCGCCGAGGTCGCCGCGTTCGGCGCCGGCGCCTGGGCCGAGCGCATGGCCGTGGACACCACCGCCGTGGCCGAGGTGCCCGCCGGGGTCGACCTCGCGGACGCCGCCGCGCTGCCGATGGCCGGCATCACCGCGCTGCGCACGCTGCGCACCCGCTCCGTCCTGGGCCGACGGGTACTGGTCACCGGCGCGGCCGGCGGCGTCGGGCGCTACGCGGTCCAGCTCGCGGCCCTGGGCGGCGCCCACGTGATCGCCTCGGTCGGATCGCCGACCCGAGCCGCCGGCCTGGCCGAACTGGGCGCGCACCAGGTCGTGGTCGGCCTCGCCGGCATCGACCGGCCGGTGGACCTCGTCCTCGACACCGTCGGCGGCCCGCGACTGGTCGCGGCCTGGGACCTGCTCGCGCCGGGCGGGAGTGTGCAAAACATCGGCTGGGCCTCCGACGAACCGGCGGTCTTCGCGCCGTACTCGCTGTTCTCCATCGGGCCGGCCAAGACCATGAGCACATTCGGCGACGTCCACGACGTCGGCCCGGACCTGGCGACCCTCCTGGACTTCGTGGCGGCGGGCCGGCTCGCCCCGGAGGTGGACCGGCGCGATTCCTGGGAGCGGGTCGCCGAAGCCGCCCGGGCCCTGCTCGACCGGCGCGTCGCGGGCAAGGTGGTCCTGGACGTGAAACCGGTGGCCGCCTGACCCGCCGCGCCGGCTCAGCGCCGGCTCAGCGGGCGGCCCATCGGCGACTCAGCGGCGGCGATACCCCGAGGCGCCGTGGATCCGGGCCAGGTGTTGCCGCAACGTGGCCACACGCGGGTGTTGCGGGCCCAACCGGTGCTCCTGTTCGGCGAGCAGCGGAACCAGCACACTCTCCGACTGATACGGGTCGCCCAGCGCGGCGAGCAGCAGCCCGATGCGCTCGCGCAGGTCGAAGCCCTGGTACACGTCGGCGTCTTGGACCCGGCGGTGCAGGTCGAGCAGGCGCCGGTACTCGCCGAGCGCGGCGGGCAGTTCGCCCAACTCCTCCAGGCACGCGGCGACCTGCCTGCCGTACTCCATCGCCTCCGCGTCGGCCGGCCCGCCCGTGGCCGCGAACACGCTCGCGATGTACCGCAGTTCCGGCAGCGCGCGGCGGAACTGCCGGTCCGCGAGCAGCGTGTCGGCGAGCGCTTGGCGCAGGCCCAGCACGAGCGGATCGTGTTCACCGTGCCGGGCGACGGCCACCGGCAGCGCGGCGCCGAGCACGTCCACCGCCTGGGTCAGCGCACCCTCGCCGAGCAGCCGGTTGGCCTCGTCGAGCGCACTGCCCACATCCGGCGTGGGCGGCGCCGCCGAGGGCACCGCGGCCCAGTCCGGATCCGTCCTGGGCGCGTACGCGGCCGGCCCGGCGCTCATCCCCCACGACGCGGCCGGCGCGGCCGGGATCGGCGCGTGCACCGGCGCGGGCACCCCCGGCAGCGGTTGCGGCGCCGCCGGGAAGCGCAGCGGCCGGGTCGGGTCCATCGGCGCGGTCGGGGCCAGTGCCGCGCTCGCGTCGCCCGTGGGCGCGGGCAGCAGCGGGGCCAGCCGCCGATACACCTCCTGCGCGTTCGCCGGCCGCTGATCGGGCTGCTTGCCGAGGAGGTCCAGGACCAGCCGATCCAGGCCGGCCGGCAGCCCCGGCCGCCGTGCGCTCGGCGGTTCGGGTGCGGTGTTCAAGTGCCCCAGCATCACCGACGCCATCGTCGGCCCGGCGAACGGCGCGCGGCCGACCAGCATTTCGTACAGCAGGCAGCCCAGCGCGTACAGGTCGGTGCGCGGCTCGACGATGCCGTTCATCTGTTCGGGCGCCATGTACGCGGGCGAACCCGGCATCGCGCCGGTCGTGGTGAGCTTGGTCGACTCCGGGTCGAGCACCGCGGCCACGCCCAGGTCGAGCACCTTGACCGTGCCGTCGCGCCGAACCATCACGTTGCGCGGCTTCAGGTCGCGGTGCACCACGGGCACCGCGTGCACCGCGGCCAGCACCGAGCAGATCTGCGCGGCCACCGCGACCGCCCACTCCCACGGCAGCGGCCGGTGCTCGGCGATCAGGTCGGCCAGGTCGCAACCGTCGAGCAGTTGCATCACCAGGTACAACTCGCCCGCGTCCGCGCCGCCGTCGAACACGGTGACCAGACCGGGGTGGTCGATGCCGGCGGTGACCCGGCACTCGCGCAGGAAGCGGCGTTCCATCGCGCCGCGCTCGCCGCCGGTGTCCACGAGGTCCGTGCGCAGGAGTTTGACCGCGACCCGGCGCTGGAGGGTGCGGTCGTACGCCTTCCAGACCTGGCCCATGCCGCCTCGGCCGATCGCCGCGGACAGTTCGTAGCGATCCGCGATCACCCGGCCCGGCGCACTCATCGGGGCCCGCCGGAGTTGCCGCCGTCCTGTTCGCGCAGCCGTTCGCTGAGCCCCTGGAGCCGGGCCCGGGCCCGGGCGGCGGGATCGTCGACGGCGGGCGGCGCGACCGGCGGGGGCGCGACCGGCGCGATGTGCGGGCGTGCCATCGGCCCGGGGTGGGGGTAGCCCGGTACCACCGGCCGCGGCAACGGCTGCGACACCGGCGGCAGGCCCACCCCCGCGTGCGCCCCCGCCCAGGGCGCGTACCCGGCCTGCCGCGGCGGCAGTTGCCCCCGCATCGCCCGCGCCCACCGGGCCGACCGCACACACCACCAGACCGGCATGGCCACCATCAGCACGAGCAGCATGATCGCCCCGACGTCGTCCAGGACCGTCTGCGGCGCGGGTCCGCCCACCGCCTCGCGCGCGGCCTTCTCGTCCTCGGTCTCGCTGCCCACGATCAGACAGACGAAGGCCAGGACCAGGAACACCACACTGAGCGTGAGGACCACCCAGTCCCAGCGCCGACGGGTGCGAACTCCCGCCACCAGCGGGGCGATCCACCCCAGCATGCCGATCGAGGCGAACGCGACGACGGCGATCCCGATGAGTCCGACCCAGTGACCGGCGGTGCCGCGTCGCCCGGGCACGGGATCGCGCGAGGGACCTTCCATGCTGTGTGACTCCCGAGGCTGGATGTCTCCCGAGCCGGCGGCGCGATGCCGCGTCCGCACCGTGGCCCGTCGGGGCCTGCGGGCGAGGCTTCCGGAGACGGCGTGCGGGCAGCCTATCGGCGGGGACCCCCGGCCGGCGGCCGACCCGGACACCCCGCCCGTTTCGTCGCCGACCCCGCGCCGGGCGACGCGCACGACGCGGTCGGACGACACGCCGGGGCCACACGACGCGCCGACGCACCCCGAACAAGGCGGAACCCGCGGCCCCACCCCCACCCGGCGAAACGCGGCGCGCACGACGAGGGGTACCGTGCCGGTGTGTACCGCTTCCTGCTGACCCCGCGCTGGATCGCGATGGCGCTGCTCGTCGCCGTGCTGATCCCCATCATGGTCGAGCTCGGCTTCTGGCAGTTCCACCGGCACGAGAACAAGGTCGCGCACAACGACCTGATCAGTGCCAACATCGACCGCAAGCCGGCGCCCGCCGAGGAGATCCTCGCGGTCGGCCGCAAGCTGCCGGGCGATCTCCAGTGGCGCCGGGTCACGCTGACCGGCAGGTACGACACCGAACACGAACTGCTCGTGCGCAACCGGTCCCAGGACGGCGTGCCCGGCTACTACGTGCTCACCCCGCTGGTCGGCGCCGACGGCCGCACCCTCCTGGTCGACCGCGGCTGGGTGAAGAACCCGCCGCAGGCCGCCGACCGACCCGACGTACCGCCGGCGCCGACCGGCCAGGTCACGGTGACCGGCCGCCTGCGCCCGGACGAGACCCGCAAGGACTCCGGCATCCGCGGCCAGACGGCTATCGAGGGCCAGGTGTTGCGGATCTCCGGCTTCGAACTGGGCCCGAAGGTGCCGCACCCGCTGTTCGGCGGCTACGTCGAACTGACCGAGCAGACCCCGATGCCGGCCAAGGCCCCCGCGCTGATCCCGGAGCCGGACGACGAGGACCTGGGCCCGCACCTGGCCTACGCGGTGCAGTGGTGGATCTTCGCGTTCGCGCTGCTCGCGATGTTCGTCAAGCTGATCCGGAGCGAGGCCCGGGAACTGGAGGCCGAACTGGCCGCGCTCGACGAGGCCGACCCGGCGGACGAGCACGAGGAAGCCGCGAAGGTCTGACCCCGGCTCCCCCGCCGCTCACAACCCCTCGACCAGCTCCGGCAACACCTCGCCGATCGGCTCCCGGATCACCGCGTCGGCGATCGAGTCGTAGGGCGTCTCCCCCGCGTTGACGATCACCAGGCGGGCCCCCGAATCCCGCGCCACCCGGCACAACGACGCGGCCGGCTCCACCTGGAGCGAGGTGCCGACGGCCAGGAACAGATCACCGATCTGCGCGGCGATCGCGGCCCGCTCCAGCACCCCGTGGTCGAGCCCCTGGCCGAACATGATCGTCGCGGTCTTCTGGATCCCGCCGCACTGCAGGCAGCGCGGGTCCTCCTCGCCCATCTCGACCCGCTCCAGGGCCGCGTCCAGCGTGGTGCGCGTGTCGCAGTCGGTACACAGGACGTAGAACATCGTGCCGTGCAGCTCGATGATCTTCTCCGGGGAGGTGCCGGCCCGCCGGTGCAGCCCGTCCACGTTCTGCGTGATCAACGCGTTGAGCTGACCGGCCCGTTCCAGCGCGACCAGCGCGGCGTGTCCCGCGTTCGGCCCGGCCAGTCGGGCGGGGTTGTCCCGGCGCAGCAGCCACGAGCGGCGGCGAATGTCCTCGTCGGCCATGTAGTAGCTGTAGGTGACCAACTTCTCGGCGTCGGGATCCTTGGTCCACACGCCCTGCGGCCCCCGGTAGTCGGGGATCCCGGAGTCGGTCGAGATGCCCGCCCCGGTCAGCACGGTGACGCCGTCCTCGGCCGCCGCGATCCACTTCCGCACGAGGTCGATCTGTTCGGTCATGGCACCGAGGGTAGCGACCCGGCCGAGCCGACTGCCTGTCATTTACCCGGCTCCGGGGCCGGCAGCGGGCAGGATGGGTGGCATGGATCTTGGACTTCGCGATCGTGTGTATCTGGTCACCGGCGGCACCCGCGGCCTCGGCTTCGCCACCGCCCGAGCGCTGGTGGACGACGGCGCCCGGGTGGTGGTCTCCGGGCGGGACGAAAAGCGCGCGGCGGAGGCCGTGGCCGCGCTGGGCGGTCCCGAGCGGGCGCTGGGCATCGCCGCCGACAACGGCGACAGCGGCACGGCCGAGCGCCTCGTCGCCGCCGCGCTGGCCCGCTTCGAGCGGCTGGACGGCGCGCTGGTGAGCGTGGGCGGGCCGCCGGCGGGCACGATCGACGCGGTCGACGACGACCAGTGGCGGGAGTCGTTCGAGTCGGTCTTCCTGGGCGCGGTACGGCTGGCCCGGGCCACCTCGGCGGCGCTGCACGCGGGCGGCGCGATCGGCTTCGTGCTCTCTTCGTCGGCGCGTCAGCCGGTTCCCGGACTCGGCATCTCCAACGGCCTGCGGCCCGGCCTGGCCGGGGTGGCCAAGTCCCTCGCCGACGAGCTGGGCCCGCGCGGCATCCGGGTGTTCGGCCTGCTGCCGGGCCGGATCGACACCGACCGGGTCCGCGAATTGGACGACCTCAGCGGCGACGCGGAGGCCACCCGGGCCCGGCAGAGCGAGGCCATCCCGCTGGGCCGCTACGGTGCCCCGGAGGAGTTCGGCCAAGTGGCCGCCTTCGCCCTCTCCCCGGCGGCGTCCTACCTGAGCGGCCTGCTGATCCCGATCGACGGCGGCCTGGCCCGCTCGCTTTGACCCCGAGCCCGGCGCGAGCCGGCGCCGCGGCGTACACACCGACCCGCGGCCCGTCGGTACACAAACCGGGCACGACACACGAGCCCAACGCGGCACGCCGCCTGAACGCAGCCCGCAGGCCGACCCGGCGCGTGGGCCCGGCCCCGGGCGGCGCGCAAACCGAACGAGGCACACGACCCGAAGGCCGCGCAACCGAACACGGCACACAAGCCGAGAACAGCACACCGACCCAACGCGCCCGCAGACCCAAGCCGCCACCCCAAACCGACACCACACGCGAATCCGAGCCACACAGCCAAAAGCCGCACGCGAGCCGAAGACAGCGCATCGGCCGGAGGCGACCGCATCGGCCGGACGCGGCCGACGAGTCGGCGGGCGCACGCGAGCCGAGGTACGGGCCGGGGGTGCACTTTCCCGGCCCGTGCCCCGATCAGTCCAGGTGTCGCTTCGGCAGCCCTCGGCTGGTCCGCAGCGTGAGCACCGTGGGCAGCGTCTCCAGGCCCACCGCCTCGCGCGCGTTGGGCAACACCCGGTCGCGCACCGCGCCGAGCAGTTCGCGGGGTTCGGCCCCCGGCTCGGCCCGGACCAGCACCTGCAGCGTGGGCCCGTGCCGCCGGCGCACCAGATGCGCGGTGACGTGCTCCACGCCCGCCACGTAGGCCAGGTCGTCCTCGATCGCGTCGGCCAGCGCGTTGCCCGAGACGGTCAACGTGTCCGCCTCGTCGCCGACCATGCCGAACCCGGTGCCGAGCCCCGACGGGCCCTCGCCGGCGTGGTCGCTCGTGTCGTGCACCCGCACCGACCGCACCGGACGCCGGCCCACCTGGGCCAGCAGCCACCACAGCGCGAGCACCAGGATCAGCCCCGGTACGCCGAAGGCGACCCACCACCACCAGCCGTGGTCGGTCAGCCGCTCGGACTGACTCGCGGTGATGAACGGCTTGTCCGCGGTGTGCAGCAGGTCGGGGTACCAGCCCCGCCCGCGCGCGGCGACGGCGAGCCCGCCGGCGATCAGGACCAGCCCGGCCAGGAACAGCAGGATCCGGTTGCAAACCGTGCGCATCATCGCCTCACCTCCCGCTCACGGGCTGAAGGCGCAGGTCCACGCGCGGCACCCGGGCCAGCGTGAGCGCGTTCGCGCGTTCCTCCAGGCGTTCGATCAACTCGTCGTGCAGATCGTCCGGATCACGGAAGTGGTAGTCCACCCGCAGTACCGCCTTGCGCCGCCCCATCCGCACCCGCGCGTCCAACACGCCCGAGGAGGCCAGCGCGGTGTGCCGCAGGAACGAGGCGGCGGTACGCCGGGTCATGTAGACCGTCATCGCGCCGCCGGGCGAGCGCAGTCGCAGCAGCGCGCGCCGTCCGGGGGTGAGCGCGAGCACGATCAGCCACAGGCCCACCGCGGCGGCGATCGCCCCGGCGGCGATGGTCCAGCCGTCGCGCCACACATGCGTCTGGGCCCGCTCCAACAGGTCGCGCGACCAGCGCGGCGCCCGATCGATCCGGGCCGTCACGCCGATGTACAGCGCGGTGCCCGCGATGCCGCCCACGACCAGCGCCACCAGCGCGGCCGGCAGCCCCCGCGTCGACCAGGCCCGGCGCACCTTCGCGCCGTCGCCCCAGTCGTCGGCGGCCGCCAGGGCCGTCGAGCCGTCGGCCGGCGCCTCCGGCGAAGCCTCCAGGCTCACTGCACTCTCCTCTTGCCGTGCCCCCCACGGGTCAACCGGGCCACCGTCACGTCCACCCGCACCACGGGCATCCCGGTCAGGTACTCCACGTCGGCGCGCACCCGTTGCCGGATGGTCCGGGCGATCTCGACCACCGGGCCGGGATAGGGCACGTCCACGTCGAGGTTCACCGTCGCGTGGTCGTGGTGCATCGTGGCGCCCGCCCTCGGGGGGCGCAGCACGGTGTCCGGGGCGGCCTCGGTGGTGGCCTCACGCGCCGCGCGCGCGGCGATCTTCTCCACCACCCGTCCGCCGATCTGCAGTACTCCGCGGTGCGCGGCCGGCGCCAGGCCCTCCGCCGGTACCGCGCGCATCAGCGGCGCCGGTTGCGCGAGCTGAACAGCTCACCGAGATCCAGGTCGCCGTCCAGGAAGCGGCCGACCAGGAAGCCGACCACCCCGAGGGCGGCGACCAGGAGAAAGGCCCCGAACCCGCCCAGCGCGGCGGCCAGGCCGAGGGCCATGCCGACCAACAGGCCGACCATGGGTGTAGTCATTGGCGAACGACTCCTCACTGAACCGACCATTGGTTGTTGCCGAGTTGCCGACCCTGTCGGGCCGAATACCGCGGAGGTGTCCTGCCGCGGAGCTGTCCGGAATCCATCGGTGCCGCGCCGCCCGCTACTCGACACGCGGGTTGTTGCGCCGCCGATGGCGCTCCGTCAACTGCCGCCAGAGCCGGCCCGGCAAGCGGCCGCGGCGGTAGACCGTAGTCTCCGCCGCGGCCCCCGAACGGATCGGCGCGGGTGGTCCCGCCGCGTCGATCAGCGCCCTGAAACGTTCGAGTCCGGCGACGAACTCCGCCGGGTCGCCCCCACGATCGGGGTGACTCGTGCGGATGAATTCCCGGTATTCGCGCAGCAGTTGTCGCCGCTCGTCGTCGCCGGGCGCACGCGTCACTGAAGCTGGCGCTCCTTGGAGTCGTCGCCGTCGTAGTCGATGTGGATGTCGTCCACCGCGATGTTGACTTCGACCACCTCGAGCGCGGTCATCCGCTCGACGGAGTCGATGACATTCTCCCGGACGGCCTGCGCCAATTCGGCGATGGGCACGCCGTAATCCACGACGATGTTGAGATCCACGGCACACTGCCGCTCGCCCACCTCGACGCTCACGCCCTGCGCCACGTTGGGCTTGCCCCCCGGAATGCGCTGACGCACCGCGCCGAACGCCCGGGCCGCGCCGCCACCGAGCGCGTACACGCCCGGGATCTGCCGGGCCGCGATGCCCGCGATCTTGGCCACCACGCCGTCCGCGATGGACGTGCGTCCCTTGTCGGTGGCCAGCTTGACGACCTCCGTGGAACGAGCGCCGTTGCCCACCGAACGCTCTTCGTCCTTCTGGAGCGCCTGCGTGCCGGTCTTGCCCTGCGTCGTTGTGTCCGCCATCGGCGCACTTCCTTCCTCGACTGGCTGCGAATGCCCGAAACCCTGCGACCGGAACCCCACTCGGTCCCGCCTGTCATCGGTGCCCCTTGCCGGGTTCACCACACCTGTACGACACACACACCGGGCGAACGTCACGCGTCGATCGGAGGATGTTTCGCGGAATCCGACGCTATCCCGCCGGGGCGGTCGTGGGCATGTACCCAACGCGCGGCCCGTCGTTCGGGTGGCGGTTCTCGTCTTGCGCCCCCGGGCGCAGTACCGTTCGCCGGGTTGGGACGAGGAGGGAAAGCCGATGGCCGACAGGGCCGAGCTCGACGAGGGCACCCTGGTGGTGCGCGCTCGAGAGGGTGACGCCGAGGCATTCGAGGTGCTGATGCGTCGGCACGGGCGATCCCTGTACACGCTCGCGCTGCGCATCCTGGGCAGCGCCGGCGACGCGGAGGACGCGGTACAGGAGGCGTTCATCAGCGCGTGGCGCCGACTGCCGGGGTTCCGCGCCGACTCGTCGTTCCTGACCTGGATGTATCGCATCGTCACCAACCGCGCCTTGAACATCGCCCGGACCCGGCGACCCACGGTCGGCCTGGACCAGGTACCGGATCGGGCGATAGAGCAGATGGCGGACAACCCGGAGCGGCGGGCGGAGGGATCGGCGGCACTGAAGGCGCTCCAGGAGGCGATGACCACACTGACCGAGGAGCAGCGGGCCTGCTGGGTACTGCGCGAGATGCACGGCCAGAGCTACGACGAGATCGCGGCGGCCGTGGGGATCGGAACGAACGCGGTACGGGGCAGGATCTTCCGAGCACGACAGACCCTGGCGGAGGCGATGCGACCGTGGACGTGACCGACGAGACGGGCGACGCCCCGGACGCGCTGCGGCTGCCATCCGCGGCGGAACTGCTCGCGGGGACCCGCGGGGCATCGCCGGGCTCGGGCTCGGGCCTCGGCGCCGACCCGAACTCGGGCTCGGTCTCGGACCCGGACTCGGGCTTCGGCGAGCCGGCCGATTTCGACCCGGACGAGGAACTGCTGCCCTGCGGGCGCGAACCGGAGTCGGTGCTCGAACACGCCGCCGCGGACGCGCTGGACGAGCACGAGCGCTCGTGTCCGGAGTGCCAGGCGGTGCTGCGCGACCATTCGGTGCTCGACCAGGTCACCCGCGAGTGGGCCGAGTTGCCGGTCCCGGTGCCGGATGATCTGGGCACTCGGGTGATGCGCCTGGTCCGGGCCGAGTTGCACACCGGTCGGCTGCTCCCGCTGGGCGAGCCGGACGAGCAGTTGACGCTGACCGAGACCGCCGCGGCGCGCACGCTGCGCGCGGCGGCCGACGCCGAGCCGGGCGTGCAGGCCCGCAGTTGCCGGATCCGGCCGTTCGAGAACCGGGCGGGGGCGGCGGTGCCGGGCCCGGTGACGGTGCGGTTGTCGGTCGGCGTGCCGTACGGCGAGCCGATCCACGCGCTGGCCGATCGGCTGCGCGAGCGGGTGCGCCGGGCCGCGACGGAGCGGCTGGGGCTGGAAGTGGCGAAGGTGGACGTGGACGTGGTGGGCCTGGAACCGGCCGCCGACGCTCGGGAGGGGAACCGATGAGGCAACCGGCGCAGCGCGCGTCCCGCGAGATGTCCGTCCTGGCCCGGACCACCGCCGGCGGCGCGGCGCTGGCCGTCCCCGGCGTGGTGGACCTGCAACCGGGTCTGCTCGACGCGGTCGCCCAGGTCTCGGGCGGCCTGCTTCCGGGCCGGGTCCCGGGGGTGACCACGCGCGTGCTCGACGGAGTCCTGCACGTGGACGTGCAGTTCCGCGCCGCGGCCGACCACCGCGTCCTGGACGTGGCCCGCGCGGTGCGCACGGCGGTCACCGCGGAGGTGCGCGAGCGTACGGGCCATCAGCGTGTGGTGGTACACGTCCTGGTCACCGACGCGGGGGTGTGAGGCCGGCCCTCGCTCAGACCTTCGCCAGACCGTACGACGGCCGCTCGTTCAGTGCCGCCGGGTCGTGTCCGGGCAGGTGGCCGTAGGCGCCGATGATGCCGCCGATCTCCTCGGCGGCGGTCAGCGGCCCGGTCGCGTCCTCGGCGCGCGGCACCCGGCCGTGGCCGATCAGTTGCAGCCACTTGTTCAGCGGCAGCCGGGCCCGCTCGTACATCTCCAGCGCCTCGACCGGGTCCCGGTACGAGCCCAGCGATCGGGCCAGCACCCGCGCGTCGACGATCGACTCGGACGCGCCGCCGAGCACGTACGGATACATCGGGTGGGCCGCGTCGCCGAGCAGGGTGACCCGGCCGAACGACCACTGGTCCAGCGGCGCTCGGGTCACCAGCGGATAGCCGGACGCCTCGGTGGGCGACCTGACCATGGCCCCGATGTCGGCCCCCGCGATGCTCCAGCCGCGGAATACCCGGGCCAGTCGGCGCAGGTCCGCCGGGCCGTTCCAGCCGGTGTCGCCGAGTTCGCCCGCCGACTGCCGATCGGGCAGCTCCGCGAGCCAGTTGGTGAGCGTGTACCCGTCACGCGGATCGATCGGCTTGATCGGGTGCGCCATGAACCGCGCCTCGCCGTGCGCGGTCATGATCATGGTGTGCCCGTCGGCGAACGGCGCGCAGCGCGTGGTGCCGCGCATCAGGATGCGCGGCTGGGCGACCGGCGCGCTCTCGTCCGGCAACAACGTCGCGCGCGTCGCGGAGTTGATCCCGTCCGCGCCGATCAGCACGTCGGCCCGCTCCTGCCAGGGCCGCCCCTCGCCGTCCACGAAGTACGCGGTCACCCCGTCGTCGTCCTGGTCGAACCCGGTCAGCCGGGACCCGGTACGCACCGCCGCGCGGCCGAGCCGCTGGTACACCGCGCGCAGCAGCGCGACCTGCAACTCGCCCCGGTGCACGGACAGATGCGGCCACAGGAAGCCCGCCCGCTGCCCGCGCGGGGCCAGTACCACCCGGGTCGCGCGGCGGTCGGGGAAGGCCACCCCGGACAGCGGCACGCCCAGGTTGGCGATCGGATGGTAGAGGTCGAGCTCGGCGAGTTCGCGCACGGCGTGGGGCAGGAGGCTGATCCCGAGCCCCAGGGGCCGGATTCTCAGTGCCGCGTCGATCACCGTCACCTCGGTGATGCCCGCGTCGTGCAGGCTGAGTGCCACAGCAAGACCACCTATGCCGCCGCCGGCGACGAGAACACGCACCCGGAAAGCCCCTCTTGCCAACCATTTGGAATATCACCACACTACCCGGCGCCCCGGGTTGGGGTCGGTGGACTCGCGAGCACCGCGCGATCGAAGCGAAATCTTCCACCGAGGTCGGTCACCCCGCGAGCACCGCGGTGTCGATCGGATCGCCTTCCGAGCCCCGTCGGAAGTCCCGTTCCGAATCCTCTTCCCGGTCCCGGAACTGACGGTGATACAGATCCGCGTACAGGCCGTCCCGGGCCAACAACTCGGCGTGCGTGCCGCGTTCGGCGATCCGGCCGTCGTCCACCACCAGGATCAGGTCCGCGTCCCGCACGGTGGACAGTCGGTGGGCGATCACCAGCGCGGTACGACCGACCAGGGCGGTGGCCAACGCGCGCTGCACCGCGCCCTCCGACTCCGAGTCCAGGTGCGCGGTGGCCTCGTCGAGCACCACCACACGCGGCGACTTGAGCAGCAGCCGGGCGATCGCCAAGCGCTGCTTCTCCCCGCCGGACAACCGGTGTCCGCGTTCGCCGACCACCGTCT
This sequence comes from Embleya sp. NPDC056575, assembly GCF_042793325.1. Lineage (NCBI taxonomy): Bacteria > Bacillati > Actinomycetota > Actinomycetes > Kitasatosporales > Streptomycetaceae > Embleya > Embleya sp. NPDC056575. Next base: position 146,544 of record NZ_JBHTVA010000012.1, on the reverse strand, counting down.
CCAGGCGGTCCGGCAGCCCCTCGACCAGGTCGCCGATGTTCGCCGCGTGCAGCGCCGCCCACAGCTCCTCGTCGCTCGCGTCCGGCTTGGCGTAGCGCAGGTTGCCGCGGATCGTGTCGTGGAACATGTGCGAGTCCTGGGTCACCACGCCGACCGTGTCACGCACCGAGGCCAGGGTGACGTCGCGCACGTCGTGCCCGCCGATCCGTACCGTCCCCTCGGTCGCGTCGTAGAGCCGGCCGACCAGCGAGGTGATCGTGGTCTTGCCCGCGCCCGACGGTCCGACCAGGGCCACCAGCTGACCCGGCTCGGCCCGGAACGACACGTCGTGCAACACCGGTTCGGAGCGCCGCCGATCGAGCACCGCGACGCTCTCCAGCGAGGCCAGCGAAACCTCGTCGGCCCCCGGGTAGGCGAAGCCGACCGCGTCGAACTCCACCGTGGCCGCGTCCGCCGGCAACGGCCGCGCGTCCGGCTTGTCGGCGATCATCGCGGGCAGGTCGAGGACTTCGAAGACCCGCTCGAAGCTGACCAGCGCGGTCATCACGTCCACCCGCACGTTGGCCAGCGCGGTCAGCGGCCCGTACAGCCGGCCGAGCAGCACGGTGAGCGCCACCAAAGTGCCGACGGTGAGCCGACCGTCCACCGCGAGATGCCCGCCGATCAGGTACACCAGCGCGGTCGCGAGCGAGGCGACCAGGGTGAGCGCGGTGGCGAACACCCGGTTCACCAAAGCGATCCGGATGCCGATGTCGCGCACCCGTGCGGCCCGCCCGGAGAACAGCGCGTCCTCCTCCTCGGGCCGGCCGAAGATCTTGGCCAGCGTCGCGCCGGAGACGTTGAACCGCTCGGTCATCACCGTGGACATCTCCGCGTCCAACTGCATCTGTTCGCGGGTCATCGCCTGCAACCGACGGCCGATCCACTTGGCCGGCAGCAGGAACAGCGGCAGCAGCACCAGCGAGACCAGGGTGATCTGCCAGGCGAGGTAGAACATCGTCCCGGCCACCAGGACCAGGCTGACCAGATTGGACACCACGCCCGCCAGGGTCGAGGTGAACGCGCGCTGTGCGGACAACACGTCGTTGTTCAGGCGCGAGATCAGCGCGCCGGTCTGGGTCCGGGTGAAGAACGCGATCGGCTGGCGCTGCACGTGCGCGAACACCTTGCTGCGCAGCGCGTAGATCGAACCCTCGCCGATCCGCGCCGAGTACCACCGCTCCGCCAGGCCGAACCCGGCGGCGAGCAGCGCGACGCCCGCCACCACGATCGCGAGCACGGTCACCAGGTGACCGTCGCCCTTCAGTACACCCTGGTCCACGATCCGCTGCGCGAGCAGCGGCGGCACGATGGTCAGCACCGCGCCGATCACCACCAGGACCAGGTACGCGGTGATCTGCCGCGCGAACGGTTTTGCGAACTCGCCCACCCGGCGCACCGTGCCGGGCGCGAGTTTTCGCTCCACCACGGACGCGTCGCGCGTGTAGGAGCGCAGATTCATCCCCATCGGGCCGCCGCCGCTCATCCCGCCTCGTTCCCCGTACGTCCCGTACGTGTCGCCTGCCCGAGCCGAATGCTCGAACAAATTCCTGAGTCAACCTCAGTACTTCGTACACGGGAACACCGACACGGGCCCGCTTAGTCCCGGACCCGCACCCGGCGCGTCGACCGCCGGCGGGCGGACATGTGGCGCACGTCTCACCGAAACGTGCCCGGCGGATCCCGATGAAGCGGGTCGCGTCGGGATCCGCCGGGCCGGGCCTACTCCCCCGTCCCCGCGAGGTCGCGCAGGCGGCGGGCCTGTGCGGCGCGTTCGGCGGCGCGCTGTTCGTCGTAGCCACGCGTCGCGGCGCCCGCGAGCAGGGCCTTCGTCTCGATCACCGCGTCGCGCGGTGCGGCGACGAGTGCCGCGATCAGGTCGCGTGCGGCACCGTCCAACTCCTCGCGCGGCACCGCGAGGGTGGCCAGTCCCATCGAGACCGCCTCATCGGCCCCCACCCAGCGGCCTGTGACGCAGATCTCCAGGGCCCGGGCATAGCCGACCAGGTCGGTCAGCGGCTTCGTCCCGGCCAGGTCCGGGACCAAACCGAGCGCGGTCTCGCGCATCGAGAACCGCGCGTCGTCGGCGCACACCCGCAGGTCGCAGGCCAGCGCCAGTTGGAACCCGGCCCCCACGGCATGCCCCTGCACAGCGGCCACCGTGATCAGGTCCGGGCGTCGCCACCAGGTGAACGCCTCCTGGAACGAGGCGATGGTGGCGTCGAGTTCGTCGTCGCTCGCCCCGGCCAGCGTAGCGAGGTCCGATTCCCCCGGGATGCCCCCGCCACCCGGGAACATCCGTCGATCCAGGCCCGCGGAGAACGAAACGCCCTCCGCGCGCAACAGCACGGCCCGGACATCACCGGGCAGATCGCGGCCGACGGCGGCGAGCGCGCGCCAGAGCGCGGGAGTCTGCGCGTTGCGCCGATCGGGGTTGGTGAGGCTCACCACCGCGAACGCACCTTCGATCACGACCGAAAGGCCCTGCCCTGCCGCGCTGTCGGCATCGCCGACCCCGCGACCACTGTTGTCCGTGCCGCCCCTGTTGTCACTCGTGTTGCCACTCGTGTCGTCGTTCGAACCGAGCTGATTCGCGCCCACGTCCACGGTCCCTCCCGTGTTCGGGTCGCTTCCGGCAAACGACCACGTGTCCGACGTTACCGGTCGGTCACATGGTCGTTCGACGGATGGTGCCGTACTGCCCCGGGACTCGGTCTCAGGCCGAGGACGACGCGGCGGTCTTGGCCTTGCCCCGTGTTGCCCCGCCCCTGCCGCGGAGGGTCACTCCCGACTCGCTGAGCATCCGGTGCACGAAGCCGTAGGAACGGCCCGTCTCCTCCGCAAGGGCGCGGATGCTGGCACCGGAGTCGTACTTCTTCTTGAGGTCAGCCGCGAGCTGCTCGCGCGCGGCACCGGTCACCCGGCTGCCCTTCTTCAGAGTCTCGGCCACACGTGCCTCCTCATAGGAAGTGCGCTCTGGAATCCCATGATCACCCCTGGGGCATGGCAAGGCCAGTGATTCCACCAGGCCCGATGGCTTGATCATCGCGGCGCGTGGCCTCTTGCACACAAAGATCACCCGAGCGGAATCACGCCTTCCTTTGCCGAATGCTTGACCGAATCCTGTGTCCGCCGACAAAGGCGCTGGTCACCCATGAGATTCGCGACCTTGCTCTGTGTCGCCGTCGAGCCTCGTGACCGGCGTCACGTACGGACCGGAAGGATGGCTTCCCCTTGTGAGGGTTTCGTGGGGAAAACCCGTCGGGGGGACGAAAGCGATCACCCCGCCGGGTTGCCGAGGAAGGCAACCCGACGGGGTGTCGGTCGTTCGGGGCTCCCGGGCCGCGTCGCCCGGAAGCCCGGGCGCACCGCCCGGACGGTCAGGCGAGCGCGACCAGGTCGGCGTAGTCCTCGCTCCACAGGTCCTCGACGCCGTCCGGAAGCAGGATGATCCGCTCCGGCTGCAGTGCCTCCACCGCGCCCTCGTCGTGGGTGACGAGCACCACGGCGCCCTCGTAGGTGCGCAGGGCGTCCAGCACCTCGGCGCGGCTGGCCGGGTCGAGGTTGTTGGTCGGCTCGTCCAGGAGCAGCACATTGGCCTTGGAGACCACGAGCGTCGCGAGCGCGAGCCGGGTCTTCTCGCCGCCGGAGAGCACACCGGCCGGCTTGTCCACGTCGTCGCCGGAGAACAGGAAGGAGCCGAGCACCTTGCGCACCTCGACCAGATCGAGGTCGGGCGAGGACGAGCGCATGTTCTCCAGGACCGTGCGCTCCGGGTCCAGCGTCTCGTGTTCCTGTGCGTAGTAACCGAGTTGCAGGCCGTGGCCCGGCTCGACCTTGCCGGTGTCCGGGTCCTCGACGCCGCCGAGCAGCCGCAGCAGCGTGGTCTTGCCCGCGCCGTTGAGCCCCAGGATGACCACGCGCGAGCCCTTGTCGATGGCCAGGTCGACGTCGGTGAAGATCTCCAGCGAGCCGTACGACTTGGACAGCCCGGTCGCCATCAGCGGGGTCTTGCCGCAGGGGGCGGGCTTGGGGAAGCGCAGCTTGGCGACCTTGTCCGACTTGCGCTCGCTCTCCAGGCCGGAGAGCAGCTTCTCGGCCCGGCGGGCCATGTTCTGCGCGGCCACCGTCTTGGTCGCCTTGGCGCGCATCTTGTCGGCCTGCGAGAAGAGTTGGTCGGCCTTCTTCTCGGCGTTGGCCCGCTCGCGCTTGCGGCGGCGCTCGTCGGTCTCGCGCTGGAGCTTGTAGGCGTTCCAGCCGACGTTGTAGATGTCGATCGTGGTGCGGTTGGCGTCCAGGTAGAACACCTTGTTGACGCACGCCTCCATCAGGCCGACATCGTGGCTGATCACGATGAAGCCGCCCTTGTACGTCTTGAGGAAGTCGCGCAGCCAACCGATCGAGTCGGCGTCGAGGTGGTTGGTGGGCTCGTCGAGGAGCAGCGTGTCGGCGTCGGAGAACAGGATCCGGGCCAGCTCGACCCGGCGCCGCTGGCCACCGGAGAGCGTGTGCAGTTCCTGGCCCAGGATCCGGTCCGGCAGCCCGAGGCTGGCCGCGATGGTGGCCGCCTCGGCCTCGGCCGCGTAGCCGCCCTTGGTCAGGAACTCGGTCTCCAGGCGCGAATACCGGCGCATCGCCTTGGCCGCGGTCTCGCCGCTGGCGCTGGCCATCATGCCCTCGGCCTCGCGCATCCCGGAGAGCGCGACGTCCAGGCCGCGCGCGGACAGGATCCGGTCCCGGGCCAGCACGTCCAGGTCGCCGGTGCGCGGGTCCTGCGGCAGGTAGCCGACCTCGCCGGTGCGGGTGATGGTCCCGGCCGCGGGCTGGGTCTCCCCGGCCAGCGTCTTGGTGAGCGTGGTCTTGCCGGCACCGTTGCGGCCGACCAGGCCGATCCGGTCGCCGGCCGCGACCCGGAAGGAGGCCGGCTCGAGGAGGATGCGGGCACCGGCCCGCAGTTCGACGTTGGTTGCGTTGATCATGAAGGACTGGGCTCCCGGTCGGGGACTGACGAAGACGGACGATCGTGCGGGGCTCGCTGGGAAGCCGCACCGCGCTAAGGCCGCTCGCGGGGATATCCAGGGAAACCGACCATGGCCACGAGTCTACGGGAGCCGTCGGAACGAATTTCCGGGCATCCTCCCGGCGCGAAGACGACGGACGCGATAAAACCCGCGAAAGGGGATATCCGCCACCCGACGTCTATTCCCTGGCGCCTTGGCGGTCGCACGATGCGGTTCGACGACGATGCGGATCCGGACACGTCCCAGATCGAGGACGAGCGCGGCCCGGGGGGGCGGCGGCGCGGCGGGCCTGATCGCCGTGGTCCTCGGCCTGATCTTCGGCCCGAGCCCGAACCAGCTCGGCCTGAGCGGCGGGGGCGGGGGCGGGGGTGGCGCCGCGCCGGCGGACAATCGCGCGCTCCGGGACTCGTGCCACAAGGGCACCGACGCCAACGCGCGCGACGACTGCCGGATCGTCGGGGTGGTGAACAGCGTGCAGGCGTACTGGACGGACGACTACCGGCGTCGGGGCACGACGTACAAGCCGGCGCCGACCCGGTTCTTCACCGGCAGCACCTCGACCGCGTGCGGCGGCGCCACCTCGGCGGTGGGCCCCTTCTACTGTCCCGGCGACCGCAGGGTCTACATCGACTTGGGCTTCTTCAACGAGCTGCGCACCAAATTCGGCGCCGAGGGCGGGCCGTTCGCCGAGGCGTACGTGCCGGCCCACGAGTACGGCCACCACATCCAGGACCTCACCGGCCGGATGGCCAGGGTCGGCAACGACCGCCAGGGCCCGCAGAGCGGCTCGGTCCGCCTCGAACTCCAGGCCGACTGCTACGCCGGCGTCTGGGCCCAACACGCGACCACACCCCCGGGGCCCTGATCACCAACCTGCCCCCCAGGACATCGCCGACGGCCTCGACGCGGCGGCAGCGGTGGGCGACGACCCCATCCAGCAGGAATTCCAGGGCCGCGTAACCCCGGAAACCTGGACCCACGGCTCAGCCACCCAACGCCAACAGTGGTTCCAAACCGGCTACACCACAGGCGACCCAACCAAATGCGACACCTTCACCAGCCGCATCCAACCAACCCAAACCCCCAAGCCCCCCACCCCAACCCGGCCCGCACTCGAGGCCACCGCAACCAACACCCAACGAGGACCAAACCACCTCAGCCCGGCCGGCGCTTGAGGCCACCCCAACCCCACCAAAGCCCGACGCCGGCCGAACACACCTCAGCCCCGCCGGCGTTTAACGCACTTCAGCCCGGCCGGCGCTTGAGGCCACCCCAACCCAGCCGAAGCCCGACGCCGGTCGAACCCACCTCAGCCCGGCCGGCGTTTAACGCACTTCAGCCCGGCCGGCGCTTGAGGCCACCCCAACCCCACCAAAGCCCAACGCCGGCCGAACACACCTCAGCCCGGCCGGCGCTTGAGGCCAAACTCAGGCCGCAGCCCGAGCGCGATCCACGATGTCCTCCGCATCGGCGACAGCCGAAAGATGCCGCGCCATCCGAACCCGCACATCCCGCCCCCCGCCATCGGCGACAAGCAACGAAACCCAGGCGGCGGAAGCCTCGAGCGCAGCCCGCGCACTGGCCGCGGCCGCAGCCAGATACGGCAGCACATCGTCGTCCGCCCCATCCCGCACCGTACCCGCGAGCCCGATCACATCCGCCGCCAACGCCGCGACCCGCAAAGGCACTTCGGCGGAATCCACCCCCGACCCAGACCGATCCGAAACCTCCCGCGCCGCATGGCCCGCGCGCATGGCCCGCTCCCGCATCCGCCCCGCTTCGGCCCGCGCCGCCCGCATCGTCTCCTCCGCGTCGGTGGTGTGCAGGGCGAGTGCGGCGGCCCGCTCGACGAGCGCGGCGGCCTGCGCGGCCTGGAGCGCGGCGGCAGCCCCCCGCACCCGGACGTCGGGACTGGCCAGTCGGTCGAGGTGTTCCCCGATGGTCTGTTCGCGCAACGGATCCTCCTTGCACACGTGTACAGGCGATCGAAATCGTTCCTGCCAGGGTGCACGGCAGACGCCAATTGCGCCATTTTTTGCGCTTATTGGTTCGACCCACCCACACCCGGGTACGCCCTCGCCCACCTTCGACCGACCGACCGACCGCTCGACCAACGAACCGCCCGACCCGAAGCCGACTCACTCCACCGTCTTCACGTCACACCACACGACCTTGCCATCCGGTACCGGATAGCTCCCCCACTCCTCGGCCATCGCCTCCACGAGCAACAACCCGCGACCATGCTCGTCCAGCAGGTCCACCGCGCCCCCCGCTTCGGGAAGCGCCGTGTCGTCGTCCACCACCGCGATCCGGATCGAGTTCTCCCGACGCAGCACGGCGACCGCGACCGTACGCCCCCGCGTCGAGTGCTGGACCGCGTTGGTCACCAGTTCGGAGAGCAGCAGTTCGAGGGTGTCCACGGGTGCGCGCGGAACCCGCTCCGCAAGCACCGCGCGTAGCGCGTGTCGGGCGCGAGGTACGGCCTCGACGGTGGCCGACAGACGCAGCGACAACAACAGCGGGCCGGCCGGAGACTCCCCGAATCGCGGCGATGATGCGATTTCGCCCACGTCTCCCCCTGTCTCCCCTGGTGGCGCGGATGAGGCGGCCGGAGGCATCGGCGACCTTTGTCCAAACTAGCCGTCCTTGTCTCCGCTGTTGGTGAGATCGACTTCTTTCCCCCTGGTGAAACATGGCGCGGGCCGGCGATGGACGCACGGGCGGCGCTCGATCGGCGCACACGGTGGTGGAAAGCGTCGCCCGACGCCCGAGGAGCGGTTCCCGGCCGGGCCGGCGGGGTAGCGATCCCCGACGACAGCCGCCCCGGGCCACCGGCTCGAAGTCGTCGCGTGACCCTCGTCGCACGGCTCGAACCCCGGCTCGGGGAACCAACCGAACCGCCGTTTCGTCCCGCAAACAGACGGCAACGACCCGGGACCCCCCGGTGCCGGCTCGCCACCCGACCGTCGGGATCGCGACCGGAGAGTTCCACCGGCTCCCGGTGTGAGGTGCGGCGAGGCGCCGCATCACGCACCACACCGCACACCGGAGCCGGTGAACCCTTCCGGCCGGGGTACTAACGTCGGGGTTACCGACCGCGTCACGGAGGACCTGCATGCAGCCCCGGCTCCAGGCCACTCTGGCCGATTTCGTGCCCGCCCTGCGCTTCGTCGCGCCCGAACTCGTCGCCGACTACCTCGAGCACGACGATCTGCCCGCCGCGTGGTGGATGAGCGTGCCGGTGGTGCGTGCCGCCGACACCTTCGGCCGGGACGAACTGCCGGGCCGGCTCGCCGATCTCGCCTACACCGAGCTGCGGCACCTGCGCCTGGGCGACCTGCTGCCCGGGGCGTGGCTGGCGCGCAACGGCTTCCGGCTGTCCCAGTGGCCCGACGGCGCGCGGACCAACGTGATGGTGCGCACCCCCGACTGGGCGGACCTGCTCACCACGACGGTGCGCGAGGTCGGCGACTGGACCCAGATCGGCACCTCGACCGTGCGGCCGCTGGTGGCCCGGCTGTTCGAGGAGGTCCTGGGACTGCTGCCGCAGGACGACGAATCGGTCGACGTGGACGCGCTGTTCGACGCGTCCGGCCCGGCGGCGATGCCCGCGCCGGCCCCCGCCCCGGAGCCGGCCGCCGACCCGGAACCCGAGCCGGAGCCGGCGCCCGCCGCGGCGACCGTGATCCCGCCGGCCCCGGAGGACGGCGACTGGGACAACCCGGACGAATGGGGCGACCTGGACGACGAGGAGCTGCGTCCGGTCAAGTTGCCCGAGCCGTTGACCGCCGAACTGGGCACCGTGGTGCGCTGGCTGGCCGAACAGGCGCCGGACGTACCGCTGATGGCGCAGCTCGCACAGGTCACCCTGGAGACCGCGGCCGTGGTCGGCCTGGAGGACGCCACGGACGAGGTGCGGAGCGCGTTGACCGCGCTGCTCACCCAGGTGCCGTCCGGGCTGCGTGCGTCGCTGGCACTGCCGCCGGCCCCCGCCGCGACCGAACCGGAGCCGGCCGCCGCCGAGGCGCCCGACGCCGATGACGATGTCGCCGACTCCGACGACGACGATGCGTCCGACGCGGGCCGGGACGCCTACGGGGAGGTCCCGCCGACCACGCGGGCGAGCCTGCCCTCCGTCGCGGCGCCCGCTCCCGAGCGCGCGTCGGCCGCCGAGGCCCGCACGGAACCGATCCCCGAGGTCGCCGCCCCGACCGGCGCCAGGCCGGTGCCGAAGATCCGCACCACGGACACGTCCGAGGACCGCCGGCCGCACCCGGTCCCGCCGGCGGAGGAGCCCACCATCGACGAGGCGCCCGGCGTGGACGCGTTCGGCGAGACGCCGCCGATGACCGTCGCCGACGTCCCGATCCCCGCGCTCACCCGCAAGGGCAAGCGCACGGCCCCGCCGACCCGCTCCGAGTCGCGCGCCGAGAGCGCCGAGAGCGCCGACCCGAACGAGGAGGGCGGCCGGGACGCGTTCGGCGAGGTCCCGCCGCCCACCGCCGGCGCGGTCCCGGCGGTCGGCGAGGCCGCCGTGCCGCGCACCCCCGAGGGACTGCGCATCCCGCCCCGACCGAGCCACCCGCCGCGTTCCGGGCCGCCGGCCGACGCGGCCGCGGCGGTTGTACCGTCGGTGCCCGCGCCGCCGGACCCGTCCGCCGTGCCGCACACCAACCGGGGGACGAAGGCGAAGGCGGCCGACCCCGAGGCCACCGTCGAGATGGTGCCCGGCACGCTGCCGGCCGCGCCCGCCGAGGACGTCACGATGCTCGTCGACCGGCCGCAGTCGCGCGCCGGCGAGCCCGGCGGCGGCGACCTCGTCGTCGTCCTGGCGACCTGGTTCCCGGCGAGCGAGCCGCGCCGTCGGGTACTCGCCCGGGACCGGCTGTTCACCGACGAGCCCCGCGAACTGGATTCACTGGCCGCCGAGTTCGGCACCTCGCCGGCCGAGGTCAAGATCCTGGAGCGGGACCTGCGGCGCAACCTGGACGAGCGCATCGGCCGCTCCGACGGCGCGCCGGTCCGGGTGCACCTGAGCTTCGTCCGGGACCGGCTCGGCGTCCTGACCACGGTGTCCGAACTGCGCACACTGCACCCCAAGCACACCGAGACCGTGCCGGGTCTGGAGGTCCAGGTCTGGCAGGTCCTGCGCGGCCTGCTCGGCCTGCACACCTCGGTCGACGGCTGGTTGTCGAGCGCGCCGCTGGGCGAGTTGTCCGACCGTACCCAGGCCACCCTGGACGCGGCCTGCGCTCACGGCCCGGTCCCGCTGGCCGCGCTGGAGCGGGACCTGACCGCGATGGGCGTCCGCCCGCCGCTGCAGGCCGCCTGGATCGCCCGCCTGGAGGGCTTCCAGGTGGAGAACGGCCAGGTGCTGTCCCGCTCGGCGGACACCCTGGAGCGGCCGGCCCAGAAGAGCGGGTCGGCACCGATCGGCGATCCGTCCCGGACCGCGGGCTGCTTCCGCGAGGACACCGGCGCGTGGGCGTTCCGGGTGGACGTGTCCACCGCGATGCTCGAAGGCGAGCCGGTCAAGGTGCCGGCGGCGTTCGCCCAATCCCTCGGCGTCACCCCGGGCGGCCAGGTCCGGCTGCACCACGGTCACGGCCCCGCCGCACTGCGCTGGTCCGACACGCCCTACCTGGTGTCCCTGCGCGCGATCCTGGCCGGCCTGTCCGCACACGAGGGCGACATGGTCTTCATCTCGTCGATCCACCAGGGCCGCCTGGAGGCCCGTCTGGTCCGCGGCGACGCCACGGTCCGCCTCCCCCGCTGGGCACGAGCCCTGCGCCACACCGGCGTGGACCCGGTCCCGGAGCAGGTGAACCTCCCCGAACTCCTGGGCGCCAGAATCGGCCTCGACCCAGCCATCGACCTCAAGGCCGTCCTGCACCACCTACAACAACGGGGCGACACGGACATCCTCGAACTCCTGGGCGTCTCCCAACCCCGCCAATAACCCGAACCGGCGCCGGTCGGACCCAAAAGGCCCGCCCGGCGCCAATCACCACACGCCAAAACCCAAAGCCGGCACCTGAAGCCAAACAGCCAGGCCGGCGTTTGAGGCCACTTCAGCCGACCAACACCCGACGCCGGCCGAAAACCCAACCCAGCCCGGCCGGCGTTTGAGGCCAAACAGCCCGGCCGGCGTTTGAGGCCGCCTCGGCCGCAGGCCGGGCCAACCGCCCGCCGCACGGCCCGAGCGCGGCCCAGGAGCTACAGGTTGAACCCCAGCGCCCGCAGCTGCTCACGCCCGTCGTCGGTGATCTTGTCCGGCCCCCACGGCGGCATCCAGACCCAGTTGATCCGCATGTCCGCCACGATCCCCTCCGTGGCGGTCCGCGTCTGGTCCTCGATCACATCCGTGAGCGGACAGGCCGCACTGGTCAACGTCATGTCGATCGTGGCGATGTTCGCGTCGTCGACATGCACGCCGTACACCAGGCCCAGATCGACCACGTTGATCCCGAGCTCGGGGTCGACGACGTCGTACATCGCCTCGGTGACGTCCTCCGGCGTGGCCACACCGGCCGCCTGGGTCTCGGTCATTTCTGCCCTTCCGTCGTCTGCAGCGCCTGCGCGGTGGCGTCCTTGAAGGCCATCCAGCCCAGCAGCGCGCACTTGACGCGGGCCGGGTACTTGCTGACGCCGACGAACGCCACGGCGTCCTCCAGAACGTCCTCGTCCGGCTCGCCCTGCCCCTTGGACTGCATCAGCGCGAGGAACTCGTCCCCGGCGTGCATCGCGTCCTCGATCGTGTGCCCGATCACCAGGTCGGTCATCACCGACGCGCTGGCCTGGCTGATCGAACAGCCCTGGCCCTCGTAGCTGACGTCGAGAACCTTCCCGCCGTCCAGCTTCACGCGCAGCGTGACCTCGTCCCCACAAGTCGGGTTGACGTGGTGGACCTGGGTGTCGAACGGGTCCCGCAGTCCCTTGTTATGCGGATGCCGGTAATGGTCCAGGATGATCTCCTGGTACATCCCGTCAAGCTTCATCTTCGCCTCCCCCCGTATCAGCCGAAGAACCGACGAACATGTTCCAGCCCCGCCACGAGCGCGTCGACCTCGGCCGGCGTGGAGTACAGGTAGAACGAGGCGCGGGTGGTCGCCGGCACGCCGTAGCGCAGGCAGACCGGACGGGCGCAGTGGTGCCCGACCCGGACCGCGATGCCCTGTTCGTCGAGCACCTGGCCCACGTCGTGCGGGTGGATGTCGCCGAAGGTGAAGGAGATCGCCGCCGCGCGGGCCACGTTGTCGGCCGGGCCGATGATCTTCAGCCCCTCGACGCTGTTCAGCGCGTCGACCGCGTATCCCGTGAGCGCGTGCTCGTGCGCGGCGATCCGGTCCATGCCGATCGCCGACAGGTAGTCGATGGCCGCACCGAGCCCGACCGCCTCCGCGATCGGGGGTGTGCCGGCCTCGAACTTGTGCGGCGCGGGCGCGTACGTGGACGCGCTCATCGTGACGGTCTCGATCATCTCGCCACCGCCCAGGAACGGCGGCAGCTCCTCCAACAGACCGAGCCGGCCCCACAGCACGCCGATCCCGGTCGGGCCGCACATCTTGTGGCCGGTGAACGCGACGAAGTCGGCGCCGAGCGCCTGCACGTCGAGCACCATGTGCGGCGCGGCCTGCGACGCGTCGACCACGACCAGGGCGCCGACGTCGTGCGCGCGGCGCACGATCGGGTCCAGGTCGTTGACCGTGCCGAGGATGTTCGAGGTGTGCACGACCGAGACGACCTTGGTCTCCTCGGTGATCACCTGCTCGATGTTCGACAGGTCGAGCCGGCCGTCGTCGGTGAGACCGAACCACTTGAGCTGGGCACCGGTGCGCTGCGCGAGCAGCTGCCACGGCACGATGTTCGAGTGGTGCTCCATCTCGGTGATCACCACGTCGGCGCCCACGCCCACCTTGAACGGCTCGTCCGCCCAGGTCAGCATGTTCGCGACGAGGTTGATCGCCTCGGAGGAGTTCTTGGTGAAGACGATCTCGTCCCGGCTGGGCGCGTTGATGAACGCCGCGACCTTGTCCCGCGCGCCCTCGTACAGCGCGGTGGCCTCCTCGGCCAGCACGTGCACGCCGCGGTGCACGTTCGCGTTGCTGTTCGCGTAGTAGTGCGTCATGGCGTCGATCACCTGACGCGGGGTCTGCGACGTCGCCGCGTTGTCGAGGTAGACGAGCGGTCGGTCGTCGTGCAGGAGCCGTTCGAGGATCGGGAAATCCTTGCGGATCGTGTCCGTGTCGAGCAGCCCCGGCAGGTGCAGTGTCATGCAGACTCCCCCTTGCCGGTGTACGCCTCGTAGCCCTCGTCCTCCAGCTTGTCGGCGAGCTCGGCACCGCCGGACTCGACGATCCGGCCGCCCGCGAAGACGTGCACGTGGTCAGGCTTGATGTACTTCAGGATGCGGGTGTAGTGGGTGATCAGCAGGGTGCCGATCTGCCCGGTGGCCTGCACGCGGTTGACGCCCTCGGAGACCACGCGCAGCGCGTCGACGTCCAGACCGGAGTCGGTCTCGTCGAGGATCGCGATCTTCGGCCGCAGCAGCTCCAGCTGCAGGATCTCGTGGCGCTTCTTCTCGCCGCCGGAGAAGCCCTCGTTGACGTTGCGCTCGGCGAAGGAGGGGTCCATCTGGAGGCGCTCCATGGCCTCCTTGACCTCCTTGATCCACAGCCGCAGCTTGGGGGCCTCGCCGCGGGTGGCGGTGGCGGCGGTGCGCAGGAAGTTGGACACCGAGACGCCGGCGACCTCGACGGGGTACTGCATGGCCAGGAACAGGCCGGCGCGGGCCCGCTCGTCGACGGTCATGGACAGCACGTCCGCGCCGTCGAGCAGCACGCTGCCGCCGGTGACCTGGTACTTGGGGTGTCCCGCGACCGAGTACGCCAGCGTCGACTTGCCGGAGCCGTTGGGGCCCATGATGGCGTGGGTCTCGCCCTGCTTCACGGTCAGGTCGACGCCGCGCAGGATCTCGCGCGGACCGTTCTCGGCGTCCACACTGACGTGCAGGTCGCGGATCTCAAGCGTTGCCATAACGGACTCAGGACTCCTGGTTCACTTCGACGTAGACGGCGCCGCCGTCGATCTTCACGGGGTATACGGGGACCGGCAGGTTCGCCGGGGGGCCCGAGGGGCGACCGGTGCGCAGGTCGAAGCGCGAGCCGTGCAGCCAGCACTCGATCGCGCAGTCCTCGACCTCGCCCTCGGACAGCGAGACGTTGGCGTGCGAGCACACGTCGTTGATCGCGTACACGTCGCCCTCGGTGCGCACGAGGGTCACCGGGACGTCGTCGAGCACGACGCGCACCGGTGTGTCCTCGTGCAGGTCGCCCTCGGCGCAGGCCTTGAGGTAGCTCATCGGGCGCCGCCCTCGAGCCGGGCCTCGATCTGCTTCATCAGCCGCTCCTGGAGGTCGGCGATGCCGACCCGGGCGATCACCTCGGCGAAGAAGCCGCGCACCACCAGGCGGCGGGCCTCGTCGGCCGGGATGCCGCGCGACTGGAGGTAGAACAGCTGCTCGTCGTCGAAGCGGCCGGTCGCGCTGGCGTGTCCGGCGCCGGCGATCTCGCCGGTCTCGATCTCCAGGTTGGGCACCGAGTCGGCGCGGGCGCCGTCGGTGAGCACCAGGTTGCGGTTCAGCTCGTAGGTGTCGGTGCCCTCGGCCGCGGCGCGGATGAGCACGTCGCCGATCCACACGGTGTGTGCGTCGGCGCCCTGCAGGGCCCCCTTGTAGGTGACCAGGCTGCGGCACTGCGGCACGTCGTGGTCGACGAACAGGCGGTGCTCGAGGTGTTGGCCGGCGTCGGCGAAGTACACGCCGTACAGCTCGGCGTCGCCGCCCGGGGCGTCGTAGACCACGCGCGGGAAGAGCCGGACCAGGTCGCCGCCGAGGGTGACCACCACGGAGGTGAAGGACGCGTCGCGGCCCACCCGGGCCAGGTGTGCGCCCACGTGCACCGAGTCGGCGTCCCAGTCCTGGATCGAGACGACCTTGAGCTTCGCGCCGTCGCCGACGATGAACTCGACGTTTTGCGCGAAGGTGGTGGAGCCGGCGTGGTCGAGCACCACGGTCGCCTCGGCGAACCGCTGGAGCTCGATGGCGAGGTGCCCGAACGCGGTGCCGCCGGCGCCGCGCAGGTCGATCACGATCGGCTCGGCGAGCTGGGTGTCCTTGCCGACCACGACGAGGGTGGCCTTCTCGAACGAGCTGTACGCCTGGGCCGCGACCCGGTCGACGGGTTTGCCGGCCCGACCGATGCGCGCGTCGGAGCGGTCGACCGTCTCGACGGTGACGCCCTCGGGGGCGGTCACCGAGACGGTGACCTCGCCGCGCTCGGCCGCGGCCGCGGTGCCGTCGTGCAGACCGCGCAGGCGGGCCAGCGGGGTGAACCGCCAGTCCTCCTCACGGCCGGTCGGCACGGCGAAGTCGGCCACGTCGTAGGACGCGGCGGCGACCTGGCGGGCGTCGGCGGGCTGGGCGACCGAGCGGCCGGTGCCGGGGCCCGCGAGCACGTTCTCGGCCCCGGCCTCGCGCACGGCGATCGATCCGGCGGTGGTGCTACCGGGAGTGTTGGTGTTCGCAGCCATGGACTAGCCCACAGCCCCTTCCATCTGAAGCTCGATCAGGCGGTTCAACTCGAGGGCGTACTCCATGGGCAGTTCGCGCGCGATGGGCTCGACGAACCCGCGCACGATCATCGCCATGGCCTCGTCCTCGGTCATGCCGCGGCTCATGAGGTAGAACAGCTGGTCGTCGGAGATCTTCGAGACGGTCGCCTCGTGACCCATCGACACGTCGTCCTCGCGGACGTCGACGTACGGGTAGGTGTCCGAGCGGCTGATCGTGTCCACGAGCAGCGCGTCGCACTTGACCGACGAGGTCGAGCCGTGCGCGCCCTCCTCGATCTGCACGAGGCCGCGGTAGGAGGTGCGACCACCGCCGCGCGCCACCGACTTGGACACGATGTTGGACGAGGTGTTCGGGGCGCAGTGCACCATCTTCGAACCCGCGTCCTGGTGCTGGCCCTCGCCCGCGAAGGCGATCGACAACGTCTCGCCCTTGGCGTGCTCGCCGAGCAGCCACACGGCCGGGTACTTCATGGTGACCTTGGAACCGATGTTGCCGTCGATCCACTCCATCGTGGCGCCCTCGTGGGCCACCGCGCGCTTGGTCACCAGGTTGTACACGTTGTTCGACCAGTTCTGGATGGTCGTGTAGCGCACCCGGGCGTTCTTCTTGACCACGATCTCGACCACGGCCGAGTGCAGCGAGTCCGACTTGTAGATCGGCGCCGTGCAGCCCTCGACGTAGTGCACGTAGGAGCCCTCGTCCGCGATGATCAGCGTGCGCTCGAACTGGCCCATGTTCTCGGTGTTGATCCGGAAGTAGGCCTGGAGCGGGATCTCCACGTGCACGCCCGGCGGGACGTAGATGAACGAGCCGCCCGACCACACCGCGGTGTTCAGCGCGGAGAACTTGTTGTCGCCGGTCGGGATGACCGAGCCGAAGTATTCCTTGAACAGCTCCGGGTGCTCGCGCAGCCCGGTGTCGGTGTCCAGGAAGATGACGCCCTGCTCCTCCAGGTCCTCGCGGATCTGGTGGTAGACGACCTCGGACTCGTACTGGGCGGCGACGCCCGCGACCAGGCGCTGCTTCTCCGCCTCCGGGATGCCGAGCCGGTCGTAGGTGTTCTTGATGTCCTCGGGCAGGTCCTCCCACGAGGCGGCCTGCTTCTCCGTGGAGCGGACGAAGTACTTGATGTTGTCGAAGTCGATGCCGGAGAGGTCGGAGCCCCAGGTCGGCATGGGCTTCTTGGCGAAGAGCCGAAGGCCCTTCATGCGCTGCTTCAACATCCACTCGGGCTCGGACTTCTTCGCCGAGATGTCGGCGACGACCTCCTCGGAGATGCCCCGGCGCGCGGAGGCGCCGGCGGTGTCCGAGTCGGCCCAGCCGTACTCGTAGGTGCCCAGGCCCTCGAGCTCGGGGCGAGCGTCGGTGGTCATGAAGTAGTCCTCCCGGAAGCCGGGTCGGCGGCGGTCGATTCCCGCGAACGGGAAGGGCCCCGGCGCGGCGGATTCTGGTCTTCGCTGGTTTTCGAAACGGAGGGTGCGGCCGGCGGACCGGACGAGCCGGTCCTGCGACCGGTCGGACCGGCCGTTTCAGCCTGTACAGCGGGAACGTGCGTGGTGCAGACGCCGTCGCCGTGGGCGATGGTCGCCAGCCGTTGCACGTGCGTACCGAGAAGGCGCGCGAACACCTCGGCCTCGGCCTCGCAGAGCTGTGGGAACCGCTCGGCGACGTGTGCCACCGGACAGTGGTGCTGGCAAAGCTGCTCTCCGCCGGGTGCGGGCCGCGCACTCGCGGCATACCCGTCGGCGGACAGCGCCTCGGCCAGCGCTCGGGCCCGCTCCCCGCTGGGCGCGGACTCGACCGAGGGACGATACCTCTCCTCGCGGGCGGCAAGCCGCTCACGGGCGAAAGTCGCCACCGCCTCGGTGCCGAGCCGTTCGGCCACGAAGCTCAGCGCCTCGGCCGCCAGCTCGTCGTATTCCTGGTGGAAACCGGAGCGGCCGGCGTCGGTCAGCGCGAACAGCTTGGCCGGACGGCCCCGGCCCCGGCGCCCGTAGACGCGCTGCTCACCGGCCACCAGCACACCCTCGGCCAGTAGTGCGTCGAGGTGGCGACGCACACCCGCCGGGGTCAGCTCCAGCCGCTCGGCCAGGTCCGCCGCGGTGGACGGACCGTGTTCGACGATCGACCGGGTGACCCGGTGCCGGGTGCCCTCGTGGCCCTCGTGTTCGGGCGTGCCGGCACCCGGGACGGTCGCCCGCCTCGGTGCCTCTTCGCTCGTCCGCGCGTTTTCCACAACACCATTGTTGCGTTAATAGCGCGCCAGGCCAAACGGCGTCCGCGTGGAGTCCATCACTTAGGTGTACCTAACATCACACTTGTCTCGGCATGGCGTTCGACCTGCGGATTCACCTGACGCCCCGTCAACCCCGCGGTGTTGCGGCCGTTCTCGCCGGCCCCGGCACGAGGGGTGCCCGGGGCTTTCTAGACTGACTCGTCATGGACTCCTCGTCGCCGGCAGTCGCGCTCACGGGTTTGGTCAAGCGCTACGGCGACAAGACCGCCGTGGACGGGCTCTCGCTCACCGTCGAACGCGGCCGGGTCACCGCGGTGCTCGGCCCCAACGGCGCCGGCAAGACCAGCACGATCGAGATCTGCGAGGGCTACCGGCGCGCCGACGCGGGCGAGGTCCGGGTGCTCGACCTGGACCCCGTGCGCGACGCCGCCGCGCTGCGGCCCCGGATCGGGGTGATGTTGCAGTCGGGGGGCGTGTACTCGGGAGCGCGCGCCGAGGAGATGTTGCGCCACGTCGCGAAACTGCACGCACACCCCCTGGACGTGGCGATGCTGATCGAACGTCTGGGCCTGGGCTCGTGCGGGCGGACCACCTACCGCCGGCTGTCCGGCGGCCAGCAGCAGCGCCTGGCGCTCGCGCTCGCCGTGGTCGGCCGTCCCGAACTGGTGTTCCTGGACGAGCCGACCGCCGGCCTCGACCCGCACGCCCGGCACGCCACCTGGGACCTGGTGCGCGAGTTGCGCGCCGACGGGGTGAGCGTGGTGCTCACCACACACCTGATGGACGAGGCCGAGAAGCTGGCCGACGAGGTGGCGATCGTTGACCGCGGCCGGGTGATCGCGTCCGGCTCGCCCGAGGCGCTGTGCCACGACGGCGCGGAGAACTCGCTGCGCTTCTCCGGCCCGCCCGGTCTGGACATGGGCTCGCTGGTGAACGCGCTGCCCGAGGGCGCCAAGGCGTTCGAGGTCTCGCGCGGCGCGTACCGGATCGAGGGCGAGATAGACCCCCAACTGCTCGCCACGGTCACCTCCTGGTGTGCGCAGCACGGGGTGATGCCGGAGCGGCTGACGGTGGAACGGC
The DNA here is from genome assembly GCF_042793325.1 of Embleya sp. NPDC056575. NCBI lineage: Bacteria > Bacillati > Actinomycetota > Actinomycetes > Kitasatosporales > Streptomycetaceae > Embleya > Embleya sp. NPDC056575. Next base: position 127,535 of record NZ_JBHTVA010000012.1, on the reverse strand, counting down.
GCAGCCTGGAGGACGTGTTCATGGAGCTGACCGGACGGGAGCTGCGGAGTTGAGCGCGGTGGCGAAGGCCGCGGCGACGCGGGACGAGAGGCGCGGTACGTTCACCCCCGCGCCGGGCGCGGCGCCCCTGGGTCGGATGATCCTGGCGCAGAGCGCCCTGGAGACCCGGATGTTGTTGCGCAACGGCGAGCAGCTGTTGCTGACGGTGATCATTCCGACGCTGCTGCTGGTGGTGTTCAGCTCGGCCGACCTCGTGGACACCGGGGACGGCGACCGGGTGGACTTCCTGGCGCCGGGGCTGCTCGCGCTGGCGGTGTTGTCGACCGCGTTCACCGGGCAGGCGATCGCGACCGGGTTCGAGCGGCGCTACGGCGTGCTCAAGCTGCTGGGCTCGACCCCGCTGCCCCGGTGGGGGCTGATGGTGGCCAAGACCGCGTGTGTCCTGGTGGTGGAGATCCTCCAGGTGGCGCTGCTCACGGCGATCGCGTTCGGGCTGGGCTGGTCGCCGCACGGGAATCCCGTGTGGGTGATCCTGCTGCTGCTCCTGGGCACGGCGGCGTTCTCCGGGCTCGGCCTGCTGATGGCCGGCACGTTGCGGGCCGAGGCGACCTTGGCGGGCGCGAATCTGGTGTTCATCCTGCTGCTGCTCGGCGGCGGGGTGATCGTGCCGCTGGACAAGTTCCCCTCCGGGGTCGAGCACACGCTCGCGCTGCTGCCCATCTCGGCACTGTCGGACGGGCTGCGCGACGTGCTCCGGGACGGATCGGGGCTGCCGCTGGGCGATCTGGCCATCCTGGCGGTCTGGGCGGTTTTGGGCCTCGGCGCGGCGGCGCGCTTCTTCCGCTGGGAGTAAGGCCGGAGAGGGGTCGCGGCGGGCGTGGGTCGACACCCCTGGTGCGCTTGTGAATTCGTTCACGACGTAGCATGTCGCGCATGAGTCTGCAGGCCGTCTCCCCACTCGTCGCGCGCCGCGTGTTCCTCGCGAACCTGGTGGCGCAGATCGGCATCGTCGTCACGGGCGGTCTCGTCCGACTCACCGACTCGGGTCTGGGGTGCGACACCTGGCCCCGATGCGACAGCGACACGAGCAACTGGACGCCGCACGAGGCGGTCGGCCACCACGCGTACATCGAGTTCGGCAACCGCATGCTGACCTACGTGGTCGGCGCGATCGCGGTGGCGTGCGTGGTGGCGGCGTACCGGATGACCGTGCGCCGCAAGGACATCACCACGCTGGCCTGGATCCAGATCGGCACGGTGGTCGGCCAGGCCCTGCTCGGCGGCATCACCGTGCTCACCGACCTGCACCCGATGGCGGTGGCGAGCCACTTGCTCCTGTCGATGTTGCTGATCGCGTCGGCGGTGGCGCTGTACGAACGCTCCGGCGAGGGCGACGCGCCGGCCCGGTTCTCGGTCCGCCCGGAGATCCGCTGGTTCGGCTACGGCACCCTCGGCCTGGCGGGCGCGCTGATCGTGATCGGCACCGTGGTCACCGGCTCCGGCCCGCACGCGGGCGACCTCAAGGCCAAGCGCTTCGACGTGGACATCGACCAGATCGCCTGGCTGCACGCCGACCTGGCCTTCCTCCTCCTGGGCGCGGCCGTCGCGCTGGCCCTGGCCCTGCGCGTCACCGACGCCCCCCGGGCCGCCCAAACACGCGTGTGGTGGCTGCTCGCCGTCCTGATCCCCCAGGGCCTGATCGGCTACATCCAATACTTCAACGGCCTCCCCGAGTGGATGGTTCTCACCCACATGCTCGGCGCCGCCCTCACGGTGGTCACCGCGACCAGGACCCTCTTCGCCCTCCGCGTCCGAGGCGAACACACCGAGCCCACCCCGGAAGCAGCGGCCGAAGCCCGCGAACCGGTCGCCACCAGCTACTGAGCGCCGCACCCGTGGAGACGGACCGGATCCCGCCGGGGTCCGGTCCGTCTCGTGTTCTCGGGCGGCGTCGCCCGGTCAGCGGGTGGGGACGGCCAGGAGGAGGGCGAAGCGGGTTTGCGGGTCGGTCCACCACTGGCGGATGGTGAAGCCGGCCTCGGCCAGTTCGGCTTCCAGCGGCTCGCGGCGGAACTTGGTGGAGATCTCGGTGCGCAGGTGTTCGCCTCGGACGAAGTCGACGGACATGTCCAGGGGCGGGATCTTGACCGTCTGGTCGATCCTGGAGCGCAGGTGCATCTCGATGCGCTCCTCGTCCGCGTTCCACAGCGCCACGTGGTCGTAGGCGTCGGGGTCGAAGTCGGCGTCGAGTTCGCGGTTGAGCACGTGCAGGACGTTCTTGTCGAACTCGGCCGTGACGCCCTGGGCGTCGTCGTAGGCGGCGACCAGCACGGCCGGATCCTTGACCAGGTCGACCCCGAGCAGCAGGGTGTCGTCGGCGCTCAGCGCGCGGCGCAGGATGCGGTAGAAGTCCGTGCGCTGGGCGGGGTCGAGGTTGCCGAGCGTGCTGCCCAGGAAGCTGAGCAGGCGCGGGCCCGGCTCGTCCGCCAGGGCGAGTTCGTGTTCGAAATCGGTGACCATGGCCGCGACCCGCAGCGCCGGGTAGTCGCGGCACAGCGCCTCACCGGCCTGGACCAGCGCCGAATCGCTCACATCAAGCGGCACATAGCGCTCCAGCGTGCCGGCCGCGGTGAGCGCGTCCAGGAGCAGCCGGGTCTTGCGGGACGAGCCCGAGCCCAATTCGATCAGCGAGTGGGCCCGCGTCGCCGCGGCGATCTCGGGGGCGCGTCGGGTCAGGATCTCCTGCTCGGCGCGGGTCGGGTAGTACTCGGGCAGCCGGGTGATCTCCTCGAACAACTCGCTGCCGCGCGCGTCGTAGAACCACTTGGGCGGCAGCGACTTGCTCGGCGCGGTCAGTCCGTGGCGCACGTCGGCGCGCAGGGTGGTGTCGAAGTAGTCGGCCGGCAGCCGGTGGTCGAGGGTGAATCGGCTGTTCATGGGACGCCGTTCCTGTGGTGCGGATGACGGACGTGCGGCAACGGGTCGCACGGGACGGATCGGGGCGATGCGGACGCCGTCGCGGGTGGCGACGAGGAGGGAGTGGTCGGGTACCTCCCGCCACGCCCCCCAGGTCGCGTCCGGGTGCTCGTCGGGCTCGGAGGCGACCAGGACCCGGCCGGGGCCGGTGCGGTACCAGAGGGTGTCCGCGTAGCGGGTGGCGAACACGGTCCGGCCGTCGGTGAGCAGGAGGTTGAGCCGGGCCGTCGGGCGCGCCTCGGCGATCCGCCGAACCACGTCGACCAGCGCGCCGCCGACCGGCTCGCGCTGCCGCAGCCGGCGCGCGAGCAGGGCCCAGATCAGCGCCGAGTCGCAGCGCGCCTCGATCTCCAGCAGCGCGGCCTGATCGAGCGCGGGCCCGACCGGCAGCCGGGTCCAGTCCGGGACGGCGCCGTTGTGGCTGAACAACCACACACCGTCCCGGTACGGCGCGGCCGCCGCCTCCTCCTGGCTGGTACCGGCCGTGGCGCTGCGCACGGCGGCCAAAAACGCGCCGCTGCGCACGGTCCGGGCCAGGTCGGGCAGGTTCGGGTCGGCCCAGATCGGCAACGCGCGCCGGTAGCGGGCGGGTTCGACGTCCGCCGGATCCGCGTCCGGGCCCGCGTCGGGATACCAGCCGAAGCCGAACCCGTCGACGTTGACCGTCCCGTAGCGCTGCCGGCGCGGCGCCCAGGACTGCTCGTACAACCCGCGCGTCGGCTCCACCAGCACCGACGCCAGCGGGATCTCCGGCCCCAGATAGGCCAGGTGACGGCACATCAGCCCGCCTCCCCGGGCGCCGCGTCGCGCGCGGTGCGGAATCCGGCGAAGATCTGCCGCCGGATCGGCAGGTCCCAATTGCGGAACGTGCCCCGGGCGACCACCTCGTCGACCCCGAACGCGCCGCCGCGCAGCACCTTGTGCCCGGGCCCGAAGAACACCTCGGAATACTCCCGATAGGGAAACGCCGCGAACCCGGGGTAGGCGGTGAAGTCGGAGGCGGTCCACTCCCAGACGTCGCCGAGCAACTGCCGGGCCCCGGACGGCGCGGCACCCGCCGGATACGCCCCGGCCGGCGCCGGCCGCAGATGCCGCTGCCCGAGGTTGGCGTGCTCGGGCGTGGGTTCGGCGTCGCCCCACGGATACCGCCGCGACCGCCCCTCGGCCGGGTCGTGCCGCGCCGCCTTCTCCCACTCGGCCTCGCTCGGCAACCGCCGCCCGGCCCAGCGCGCGTAGGCGTCGGCCTCGTACCAGCACACGTGCACGACCGGCTCGTCCGGCGGCACCGGCTCGGTCCGGCCGAACCGCCGGCGCAGCCACGTGTCACCGTCGCGCCACCAGAACAGCGGTGCGCGCAGCCCGGCTTCGTCCCGATGCCGGCGCCCCTCCGGGGTCCAGCAGTCGTCCCGGTCGTATCCGCCGTCGGCGATGAACTCCAGATAGGCCGCGTTCGTCACCGGCACGGTGTCCAGCCAGTACGCCGCCACCTCGACGGTGTGCGCGGGCCGCTCGTTGTCCAGGGCCCACCCGTCGGTGTCGGTGCCCATTTCGAACGGCCCGGCCGCGATCGGCACTTCGCGCGGCAGTGTGCCCGCGTCCGGCGGCGCGGCGGGCGGTTCGGGGGCGTCCAGGACGGCCGGTCCGGCGCGCAGCTGGTGGGTGGCGAGCATGGTCTCGTCGTGCTGCTGCTCGTGCTGGGCGAGCATGCCGAACACGAACCCGTCCGCCAGGAGCGGATCACCGTCGGGGTCGAAGTCGGCGCCCTCCAGCACCTCCAGCGCCCGGACCCGCACCTCGCGCACGTAGTCCCGGGCCGGATCGGGCGCGAGCAGCGGCAGGGCCGGCCGATTCGCCCGAGGGTGGCGGAACGCGTCGTACAGCGCGTCCAGATCCGGACGCAGCGCCGGGCGCCCGCCGGCCCGGCGGACCAGCCACAACTCCTCCTGGTTTCCGATGTGCGCCAGGTCCCAGACCAGCGGCGACATCAACGGGGAGTGCTGGGCGGTCAGTTCCTCGTCGGTCAGACACTCGGTCAGGGCCAGCGTCCGGCGCCGGGCCCGCACCAGCGCGGCCTCGGCTATCGATTTCGCGGATGTCGAGGTTTCCGACGGCTTCAGCGACGTCATCGACAGGTCCTTTCGAGCAGATCGTCGGCGGGACATCGGCCCCGTTCGGCGTAGCGCCGGGTGAATCCGGCGACGGCCGCACGGACCGGGCCGGGCGCGTCGGCGTCGGCCAGCGCGTTCTCCGTGGCGGCGAAGCAGGCCAGGATCGCCTTGCCGAGCACCGGGTCGGCGGGGCCGATCCGGGCGGCGCGCCGCCAGACGGCCTCGGTCGGTACGGTCGCCCCGTCGGCGCACAGCGACTCGGTCGCCGCCCAGGCCGCCTCTGCCGCGACCGGGTCGTCCAGCAGGGTGGCGGCCATCGCGGCGGGCACGATCCAGTCCCGGCCGCACTGCGCGTCGATCATCCGCAACTCCAGCCAGCCACGCGGACGCACCGGCGGGAAGAGGGTGGTCAGGTGATAGTCGAGGTCGTCGAGGGTGGGTGGCCGCATCCCGGGTACACCGCGCAGCCAGGAGCGGAAGGTCAACCCCTCCGGGGCGTTCCAGCCGTCCGCCGTGGCGCCGCGCAGGCACAACAGCGGCGCGTCCAGCGCGTAGCGCGCCCACGCGGCGCGCGGGTCGCCGTCGATGCCCGGCGGTGGGCCGGGCGGCCGGGTACGGCCGGGGTCCATCCGGGCCCAGACCAGTTGCCGAGTGGATCGCCAACCGGTCGGCTTGCCCTGCCACAGCGGTGAGTTGGCGAACGCGGCGACCAGTACCGGGCCCAGCCGGTGGGTCAACTCCCAACGCGATCGATAGCCGCGAAGGCCCGTGCTCTCGTCGCCCGCGTCCAGGTTGACCTGCACGGACGCGGTGCCGCGCATCATCATCCGGCCCCAGGAGCCGTCCCGGTCGAAATATGCCTCCATCGCCCGATAGCGCGGATGGTCCAGGACGCGTGCCGGGTTTCGATACGGCTCCAGGCCGTGGCCCGCGAGCACGAGTCCGGCGGCGGCCAGCGCCTGCTCCAGGGCCGTCATGTCGGCGCGGAGGTCTCGGGCGCATCCGGCGAGCGTGTCGGCGGGCGGTGAACTCAGTTCGACCTGCCCACCCGGCTCGCGGGTCAATCTGCTGCCGAACGGCAGCCCCTGCGCCTCCAGTGGGGCCAGGGCCTCGTCCAGCCGTTCCGGCGCCACCTCCCGGTGGGCGTCGGCGCCGTCGTGCACGATCCATTCCAGTTCGATCCCGACCCGCGCGGGCGGGCCGGTCTTGAAGCACACCCCGTGTACATGGGCCTGTGCGTCGTCCTCTCGCAGAGTGGCAGCCATCGCACGCACTCCTTCGATCCCTCGCGTGGTCCCGATTCCGGGCCCACTCGTGGCCCCCGATGTGGCCCTCCCGTGACTTTCCCGGTCTGCTGTACCCGGCATTGCCGACCGGAACACCCGTCCCTCGGTGAACGCGGGCCCACGCCGGGACGAAGCCCCGCAAACCCTCGAGCAAGACCGCCCGGTTGCCATATCCGTCCGATTACGGTGTGCGATATGTAACAGTGTGTCAGGGAACGAGCCGCCGTCGACGGTCACCCGCGCACCGGTCGCGCGGGGCATGCGAAAGGGCGGGGGAGGCCGATCCCGGCCTCCCCCGCCCTTCGGGTACGGCTAGTGCTCCGGCAGCCGCGCCGCCGCGGCCCGGTCGAGCAGCCACAGCGTCGCGCCGGTGCCGTAGGCGCCGGCCGCCGGGGTCTTCGTGGGGTCGGTGGAGACCCGCGCCGCCGCCACCGCGTCGGCCTTGTCCTCGCCCGCCGCGAGCAGCCACACCTCGTGGGCGGCTCGGATCGCCGGGAAGGTCAGGGTGATGCGAGTCGGCGGAGGCTTGGGGGCCTCGCGGACCGCGATCACCGTGCGCCCCGTCTCCTCCGTCGCCGCGAAGCCCGGGAAGAGCGACGCGACGTGCGTGTCGGGGCCCACTCCGAACATGGCCAGGGTGAACGCCGGCACCAGCGCGCCATCGGGCGCGGCGGCGGCCAGTTCGGCGGCGTACCGCGCCGCCGCCGCCTCCACGTCGTCCCCGTCCGGACCGTCACTGGCCGGCATCGGGTGCACCAGCTCCGGCAGCACCGGGACGGTGTCCAACAACGCCTCGCGCGCCTGCGTCTCGTTCCGGTCGGCGTGGCCCGCCGGCAGAAACCGCTCGTCGCCCCACCACACGTGCAGCCGGTCGAAGTCGATCGCGCCCAGCGTGGGCGTGAGCGACAACTCGTGCAACAACGCGTTGCCGTTGCGGCCACCGGTGAGCACGATGTGCGCCACGTCGAACTCGGCCTGCGCGTCGGCGACCCGCTGGATCAGCCCGGTCGCCGCCGCCTTGGCCAGCAGCGCCGTGTCGGCGTGCACCCGAACCGGGCCGTGCGGGCTCACGCGCCGTCGCCCTTCTTCTTCCGCGGCGCCCGGCCGGCCGTGTTCTTCGGCGCGGCGGCGGGCGCGCCCTCGTCCGCCACCCGCGCCCGGGCGGAGGTCCGCTTCGCCCCCGCCGCGCTCGACGTGCGCTTCAGCGGCGGAGCCGTACCGACCTCCTTGTTCGCCTTCCGGAGCGGCGCCTCGCCCTCCTCGGCCTTCTCCACGTCGCTCACCGGCGTCTGCGACACGGGCGACTCGGTGAACGACGCCGCCGACGGCACCCGCGCCGCCTCCAACGCGGCCCGCGCCAACGTCGCCGCGTACACGTCGTCCGGGTCCAGCCGGCGCAGCTCCTCGGCGACCAGGTCGGAGGCCTCGCGCCGCTTGAGCGCGACCACCCGGTCCGGCTGGCCGGGCGAGGACAGCGACGCCATCATCCCGTCGGGGCGGTCGATCACGATCTCGCCGTCCTCGGTCACCAGCGTGACCGCGGTGATCCCGGGGCCGCCGGTCTCCACCCGCTCCACGTCGACCTCCAGGCGGTCGGTCAACCACAGCGCGAGCAGTTCCGCGCTCGGGTTGCCCGCCTTGGCGCCGACCTTCGCGCTCAGGATCCGGCTGTACTTCTGGTCGAGCGCCGCGGCCAGCAGGCTGCGCCACGGCGTGGTGCGGGTCCAGGCCAGGTCGGTGTCCCCCGGCGTGTACGCGCTCGCCCGCAGTCGCAGTACATCGGCCCGGCGCGGCGGCGCGGCGGCGTCGGTCACCCGGCGGGTGGCCAGCGCGCCGAGCAGGTCCTTGCTCGGCACCTCGGGCGCGCGCCCCGGCCACCACACCACGACCGGCGCGTCCGGAAGCAGCAGCGGCAGCACGACCGACTCGGCGTGGTTGGCCAACTCGCCGTGCATGCGCAGCAGTACGGTCTCGCCCACACCCGAGTCGCCGACCCGGACCTCGGCGTCCAGGCGCGGCGCGATCTCCGCTCCCGGGCGGCCGATCACCACCAGGATCCGCGAGGGGTGCTCGCGGGCGGCGGTGCTCGCGGCCTTCATCGCGTCGTACTGGTTGGCCTCGTCGGTGACGATGACCAGGGTGAGCACCATGCCGAGGGTGGGGCTGCCCATTCCTCGGCGGGCCTCGACCAGCGCGGCATTGATCTTGCTCGACTTGGTGTCCGTCAGATCGATCATCATGGGCGGCGCCAGCTCCGTCCGTCACGTGCGAGCATCTCGTCGGCCGCGTCCGGACCCCAGGTCCCGGACACGTAGGGCTCGGGCTTGCCGTGCTGTGCCCAGTGCTCCTCGATCGGGTCGAGGATCTTCCAGGACAGCTCGACCTCCTCGTGCCGCGGGAACAGCGGGGCGTCGCCGAGCAGCACGTCGAGCAGCAGGCGCTCGTACGCCTCCGGGCTCGACTCGGTGAACGACTCGCCGTACGCGAAGTCCATGTTGACGTCGCGCACCTCCATCGCGGTGCCCGGCACCTTGGAGCCGAAGCGCACCGTCATGCCCTCGTCCGGCTGCACCCGGATGACCAGGGCGTTTTGCCCCAGTTCCTCGGTCGCGGTGGCGTCGAACGGCAGGTGCGGGGCGCGCTGGAAGACCACCGCGATCTCGGTGACGCGACGGCCGAGGCGCTTGCCCGCGCGCAGGTAGAACGGCACGCCCGCCCAGCGGCGGTTGGCGATCTCCAGCTTGATCGCGGCGTAGGTGTCGGTGCGCGAGTCCGGCGGGATGCCGTCCTCTTCGAGGTAGCCCTTGGCCAGCTCGCCGCCCTGCCAGCCGCGGGTGTACTGGGCCCGCACCGTGCCGCGCGACAGGTCGTCGGGCAGCTTGACCGAGCCGAGCACCTTCAGCTTCTCGGCCACCAGGGCGTCGGCGTCGAAGGACACCGGCTCCTCCATCGCGGTCAGCGCGAGCAGTTGCAGCAGGTGGTTCTGGATCACGTCGCGCGCGGCGCCGATGCCGTCGTAGTACCCGGCCCGGCCGCCGATGCCGATGTCCTCGGCCATGGTGATCTGTACGTGGTCCACGTAGGAGCGGTTCCACAGCGGCTCGAACATGGTGTTGGCGAAGCGCAACGCCAGGATGTTCTGGACGGTCTCCTTGCCCAGGTAGTGGTCGATGCGAAAGACCGACTCGGGCGGGAAGACCTCGTCGACGACCTTGTTCAGCTCGCGCGCGCTCTTGAGGTCGTGCCCGAACGGCTTCTCGATCACCACGCGGCGCCACGAGTCGGCCTTGGGGTCGGCGAGTCCGTGCTCCTTGAGCTGGCGGACCACCTCGGGGAAGGCCTTCGGCGGCACCGACAGGTAGAAGGCGTGGTTGCCCTGGGTGCCCTGCTGCTCGTCCAGCTCGTCGATCGTCTGGCGCAGCTGGTCGAACGCCTTGCCGTCGTCGAACTCGCCCTGGACGAACCGGAATCCCTCGGACAGCTGCTGCCAGACCTCTTCCCGGAAGGGGGTCCGGGCGTGTTCCTTGACCGCCTCGTACACCACCTGGGCGAAGTCCTGGTTCTCCCAGTCGCGCCGGGCGAACCCGGTCAGCGCGAAGCCCGGCGGCAGCAGGCCGCGGTTGGCCAGGTCGTAGATCGCCGGCATCAGCTTCTTGCGGGACAGGTCGCCGGTGACGCCGAAGATGACCAGGCCCGACGGGCCCGCGATGCGCGGGAGTCGGCGGTCCTGGGGGTCGCGCAGCGGGTTCTCCGGCCAGACGGCCGGCTTGCTCTTGCCGGCTTTGGGGCTCATCGAGCCGCTCCGTCCGCGAGGGCGCGGGCGGCGTCGAGCAGTTGCCCGAGTCCGGCCGCGCGGTCGGTCAGGTGCAGGCGCAGGACCGGGCGCTCGCGCGAGGTGATCGCGCCGAGGTCGCCGAGGGCCTGGGCCAGTTGCAGGCGGCCGAAGCTGTACGGCTTGGCCGGTACGTCCAGGTCCTCGGTGTTGGCGCCGGTGATCTGGAGGAAGGCGCCGACGGCGGGTCCACCCTTGTGGAACTGGCCGGTGGAGTGCAGGAATCGGGGTGCCCAGCCGAAGGTGACCTGCTCCCCGTCCAGCGCCTCGGCGAGCAGCGGGCGCAGCTTGGGCGCGTCGGTGTCGCCGAGCCGGTCCAGGTAGGCCATCACCGCGAGGTAGCCGTTGTCGGGCACCGCGGCCAGCAGCGCGCGCAGCGCCCCGCTCAGGTCGCTCGCGCCGGCCAACAGCTCGGCGTCGCCGTGTACTTCGACCGCGCCGTCGACGAAGGCGGGCGTGCCCACCGGCAGCGGTCCGTCGTCGCCCGCACGCGCGAGCAGCGCGCCGGTGTTGTCCTTGGACTCCTGCACGTTGGGCTGGTCGAACGGGTCGATGCCGAGCACTCGGCCGGCCACCGCGGTCGCGTACTCCCACAGCAGCAGCTGTGCGCCCAGCGGGCCGGACACGCGCAGGTCGGCGGCGAGGCGCTCGATGTCCTCGGCGCCGATGACCACGCGCACCGCGTCGGGGCCGGTCGCGTGGTCGAAGCCGGGCGCTGTCGGGCTCTCGACCACGACGGGCAGGATGCCCCGCCCCTGCTTGCCGGTGGATTCGGCGATCAACTGCTCGGCCCAGTCGCCGAATCCGACGATGTCGCCACCGTTGGCCAGGACCAGCTTGTCCCGGCCGTGGTTGGCGGCGGCCCCGAGCACCGCGCCGAGCAGCAGGCCGGGGTTGTCCCGATCGCCGGCCAGCGTCGGGGCCAGCGCCGCGGCCTCGTCGAGCAGGCGTTCCACATCCACGCCGGCCAGCGCGCTGGGCACCAGGCCGAATGCGGTCAGCGCGGAGTAGCGGCCGCCGACGTTGGGGTCGGCGAGCACGATGGTGTAGCCGGCGTTGCGCGCGGTGTTCTCCAGCGGCGAGCCGGGGTCGGTCACCACCACGATCCGCCCGGCGAGCTGGTCGTTGGTCAACCCCTCGTCGAGGAAGGCCTGTTCGAACGCGCGGCGGTGGCTGTCGGTCTCCACGGTGCCGCCGCTCTTGCTGGAGACGACCACGACGGTGCGCTCCAGGTCGTCGCCGAGCGCACGGCGGACCTGGGCGGGGTCGGTGGTGTCGAGCACGGTGAGCGACTTGCCGTAGGTGGCGGTGATCACCTCGGGGGCCAGCGAGGAGCCGCCCATGCCGGCCAGGACCACGTGGTCCAGGCCCTCGGCGGCCAACCGCTCGCGCAGTTCGGCGAGTTGCGGCAGGAGCGCGCGCGAGGAGGCGGGCAGGTCCACCCATCCCAGGCGGATCGCGGCCAGCGACTCGGCGTCCGGACCCCACAGGGTGGCGTCGGAGGCGGCCAGGCGCGCGGGCACCTTGTCCACGACGCAGGCGGTGATGACTTCGGCGACTGCGGCGGAGTGAACGAGGTCACCGGAAACGGTGACGTCCACGCCGCCTGCGGTCACGCGTTCGTCGTTTGCGTGTACCACGGGCGGTCAGCCCTCCTATGAATGGGGTGGGAGTGTGCTGAAATCATGCCCTGATTGCGTGGATTACCCGTCCCGCCGCCGCCGAACGGGTCACATGCGGCGGCGACGGGACGAGCGGGTACTGCGCCGGTCGGCGAGGGAGGCCGACCGGGTGCGACGGCCGTTCGACGAGGTGGGCGTCAGCCCTTGGCGAGCCGGTCCAGCTCGCCCTGTACGGACGCGAGCAGCTCGTTCCAGGAGGTCTCGAACTTCTCGACGCCCTCCTCCTCGAGCAGGTCGACGACCTCGTCGTAGGAGATGCCGAGCTTGGCGATCACGTCGAGGTCGGCCTGCGCCGACTCGTAGGTGCCGTGCACGGTGTCGCCGGTGATGGAGCCGTGGTCGGCGACCGCGTTCAAGGTGGCCTCGGGCATGGTGTTCACCACGCCCTTGACGACCAGGTCGTCCACGTACATCGTGTCGCGGTACGCCGGGTCCTTGACGCCGGTCGAGGCCCACAGCGGGCGCTGCGGCCGGGCCCCGGCGGCGGCGAGGGCCTGCCAGCGCTCGGTGCCGAAGACCTCTTCGTACGCCTGGTAGGCCAGTCGCGCGTTGGCCACCGCGGCCTTGCCCGCCGCGGCCTTGGCCTCGTCGGTGCCGAGCGCGGCCAGCCGCTTGTCGATCTCGGTGTCCACGCGGGAGACGAAGAACGACGCGACCGACTCGATCTTCGAGATGTCCAGGCCGGCGGCGCGGGCGCGCTCGATGCCCTCGACGTAGGCCTCCATGACCTCGCGGTAGCGGGCCAGCGAGAAGATCAGCGTGACGTTGACGCTGATCCCCTCGGCGAGGGTCTGCGCGATGGCGGGCAGGCCGGCCTTGGTGGCGGGGATCTTGATGAACAGGTTCGGCCGGTCGACGAGCCACCACAGCTGGCGGGCCTCGGCGATGGTCGGCTCGGTCTTGTGCGCGAGGCGCGGGTCGACCTCGATCGACACCCGGCCGTCGACGCCGTTCGTCGCCTCGTAGACCGGGCGCAGCACGTCGCACGCCTGGCGGACGTCGGCCGAGGTGATCATCCGCACGGCCTCTTCGACGGTCACGCCGCGCACCGCGAGGTCGCGCAGCTGCGCGTCGTAGACGTCGTTGCCGGTGATCGCCTTCTGGAAGATCGCCGGGTTGGTGGTCACGCCGACGACCTCGCGGTCGCGGACGAGTTCGTGCAGGTTGCCGGACTCCAGCCGCGTCCGGCTCAGGTCGTCGAGCCACACGGCCACGCCCTCGGCGGACAGGCGACGCAGGGGTTCCGTCATGACACTTTGCTCCTTATCGAGTGGGCGGCCGGATCCGGCCGCGTCGTGGGCGGCGGATCGACGCCCGGCGTGGGCGGTGTCGGGCGGGTGTTCCCACCCGACACCGCCCACCGGGTCACATGATCTTCAGCTACCGGCGTGCGCCAGGGATTCCCGAGCGGCCGAAACGACGGCCTCGTGGGTCAGCCCGAACTCGGCGAACAGCTTCTTGTAGTCCGCGGACGCGCCGAAGTGCTCCAGCGAGACGATCCGACCCGTGTCGCCGACCAGCTCGCGCCAGCCCTGGGCGATGCCGGCCTCGACCGACACGCGCGCCTTGACCGACGGCGGCAACACCTGCTCGCGGTACGCCTGGTCCTGCTCGTTGAACCATTCCAGGCAGGGCAGCGAGACGACCCGGGTGGGCACGCCCTCGGCCTCCAGCACCTCGCGCGCGGCGACCGCGGTCTGCACCTCGGAACCGGTGCCGATCAAGATCACCTGCGGGGTGCCGCTGGACGCCTCGGCGAGCACGTAGCCACCGCGCGCGGTGCCCTCGGCCGAGCCGAACTCGGTGCGGTCCCAGGTGGGAACGTCCTGGCGGGTGAGCAGGATGCCGGCCGGGCGGTCGGTGGTCTCCAGGATCTTGCGCCAGGCCACCGAGACCTCGTTGGCGTCACCCGGGCGGACCACGTCCAGGCCCGGGATCGCGCGCAGGGCGGCGATGTGCTCGATCGGCTGGTGGGTGGGGCCGTCCTCGCCGAGACCGATCGAGTCGTGCGTCCACACGTAGGTGGTGGGCAGCTTCATCAGCGCGGCGAGCCGGACGGCCGGGCGCATGTAGTCGCTGAACACCAGGAAGGTGCCGCCGTAGACGCGGGTCCCGCCGTGCAGCGCGATGCCGTTCATGGTCGAGCCCATGGCGTGCTCGCGGATGCCCCAGTGCACGGTGCGCCCGTACGGGTTCGCGCCCTTGAGGGGGTTGCCGTCGGGCAGGAACGAACTGCCCTCGTCGATGGTGGTGTTGTTGGACTCGGCCAAGTCGGCCGAGCCGCCCCACAGTTCGGGGATGACCGGGCCGAGCGCGGCGAGCACCTTGCCGGACGCCTTGCGGGTGGCGACGGGCTTGCCAGCCTCGAACTCCGGCAGCGCCTTCTCCCAGCCGTCGGGCAGCCGACGGGCGGAGATGCGGGCGTGCTCGGCGGCGCGCTCGGGGTTGGTCTCGGCCCACTTGGCGAACGCGCTCTTCCACGCGTCGTGCGCCGCACGGCCGCGGTCGACCACCTGGTGCGCGTGCGCGAGCACCTCGTCGGCGACCTCGAAGTTCTGCTCCGGGTCGAAGCCGAGCACCCGCTTGGTGGCCGCGACCTCGTCGGCGCCGAGCGCCGAGCCGTGCGCCTTGCCGGTGTTCTGCGCGTTCGGCGCGGGCCAGGCGATGATCGTCCGCATGGCGATCATGGTCGGTCGGCCGGTCTCCGCCTTGCCCGCCTCCAGGGCCGCGTGCAGCGCCGCGACGTCGATGTCGCCGTCGGCCTGCGGCTCGACCCGGATGGTGTGCCAGCCGTAGGCCGCGTAGCGGGCGAGGACGTCCTCGCTGAACGCGGTCTCGGTGTCGCCCTCGATCGAGATGTGGTTGTCGTCGTAGAGCACGACGAGGTTGCCCAGCTTCTGGTGCCCGGCGAGCGAGCTGGCCTCGGCGGAGATGCCCTCTTCCAGGTCGCCGTCGGAGGCGATCACCCAGATGGTGTGGTCGAACGGGGAGGTGCCGGGGGCCGCGTCCGGGTCGAACAGGCCGCGCTCGTAGCGGGCCGCCATCGCCATGCCGACCGCGTTGCCCACACCCTGGCCGAGCGGCCCGGTGGTGGTCTCGACGCCGGCGGTGTGGCCGTGCTCGGGGTGGCCGGGGGTGCGGCTGCCCCAGGTGCGGAACGACTTCAGGTCGTCCAGGGTCAGGCCGTAGCCCGACAGGTAGAGCTGGGTGTACAGGGTCAGGCTGGTGTGGCCCGGGGACAACACGAAGCGGTCGCGACCGGTCCAGTCCGGGTCGGTCGGGTCGTGGCGCAGGAACTTCTGCCAGATGAGGTAGGCCGCCGGGGCCAGGCTCATGGCCGTTCCGGGGTGGCCGTTACCGACCTTCTGAACGGCGTCCATCGCGAGCACACGAGCGGTGTCGACGGCTCGCTTGTCGAGGTCGCTCCAGTCGAGAGAGCTGTTGTCGGGGGTCGGCTTGGTGCTCACCCTTGTCAGGGCTCCTTCCGGGTCTTCCGGGATAGGCCGAATGATTGCGGCCGGCTCGGGACCTTCGCCCCGGCGCCTCAGGCACGTGGCCGAGCCTACCGGGGGCGACATGTTCCCTCGCTCGGAGGACGGCCACCCGGGTGGTGACGTTCACCGTGTGGTTCACCCCGATGTCCAGGTGGTCGAACGGACCGCGGGGACACGCGGGACGAGGCACGACGCGTGGTGGGGACGGGACGGCGCACGCGGCGACCTTCCGGTCGGCTACCCGGCGGTGCGGCGGGCATGCCCCGGAGGCTTCGTGCCCCTGGTGAGGGACTACAGTTTCCTGCTAGTGGGTCCGGGCCTCGACGTCTCGACACCGCTTGCCTTCCGCTTACGTATTGACGAGCAAACCGGCTTCCGGGCGGCACCCGGGCCCGGCCGAAAACGCTGCTGATGGGGTGTTCGTGACAGCCGTCGAATCCCGACCGGCCGGGCTGGTGGGAAATGCGCCCGCCGGCGCCCGCCCGCCGATGGCCCGGGTTCTCGCATTCGTGGCCCTCACCAAGCCGCGCATCATCGAACTGCTGCTGATCAGCACGATTCCGGTGATGTTCCTCGCGGCGCACGGGCTGCCGGACCTGGGTCTGGTGTTGCTGGTCGTCTTCGGCGGTTACCTCTCGGCGGGCAGCGCCAACGCCTTCAACATGTACATCGACCGGGACATCGACCGGCTGATGCACCGCACCGAACGGCGGCCGCTGGTCACCGGAATGGTGTCGCCGCGCGAGTCGATCGTGTTCGCGAGCGCGCTCGGGGTGATTTCCACCGCGTGGTTCTGGTTCCTGGTCAATCCGCTGTCGGCGGCGCTTTCCGTCTTCGCGATCTTCTATTACGTCGTCGTCTACACGATGTTGCTGAAGCGGCGCACGCCGCAGAACATCGTGTGGGGCGGTATCGCGGGTTGCATGCAGGTGTTGATCGGCTGGACCGCGGTCACGAATTCGCTGGACTGGGCGCCGGTGGTGTTGTTCGCGGTCGTCTTCTTCTGGACCCCGCCGCATTATTGGCCGCTGTCGATGAAGTTCACCGACGACTACACCAATGCCGGTGTGCCGATGCTGCCGGTGGTCGCGGGCAACAAGGTCGTCGCGAACCAGATCGTGCTCTACAGCTGGGTCATGGTCGGGGTGTCGATGCTGCTGTGGCCGGCCGCGGACACCGGGCCGCTGTACCCGATCGCCGCGGCGCTGCTGGGGGCGGCCTGGTTGTGGGAGGCGCACGGGCTCCAGCGTCGGGCCAAGGCCGAGGTGACCGGCGCCAAGCTCAAGGAGATGCGGCTGTTCCACTGGTCGATCACCTACCTGACGCTGCTGTTCGTCGCGGTCGCGGTCGACCCGCTGCTGTTCTGAGCCGGTTCGGGCGGCGCCCGCGCCGTGCCGCGACCGGTGCGTCGCGACGTGATCCGGACCACGCGCGATTGCGCCGGATCCGGTGACGCCCCGTCGGTAATGTGGGCGCCATGACGGACACCGAGACCACGACGGCCACGCCGGAACCGGGTTCCCCGGATGCGCGGGTCGAGCGACAGGTGCGCAGGATCGCCAAACACATCGAGCGCTTCACCGCCGCGCACGGCGGCGGGGGCGACGCGGTCGTCGAGTACGTCGGCCGCGACGCGACCCGGATCGTGCTCGTCGGCACCGACGGGGCCTGGGGCGACCAGGTCGTACGCGACCGGGACATCGCCCGCGCGGCGATCGTGAAGGCGGGCGTGACGCTGCACGAGGAGTTCCCGAACGAACTCGCGGCGAAGGTGCGCACGACCGAGTACGAGTGGTCCCGGATGGCGGGCCTGCAACTGGGCGGCGCACAGGGCTGACGGGCGGGGCCGGGTCCGCCCGGCCCCGCCGCAGCCCCCTCCGGGCCGAGCCGGGGCGCCGAACCCCCGCCCGCACCGGGTCGTACCGGACTCCCCCGCGGCGGGAGAGTCCGGCGTCGCCGACGGGTCAGGAGTGGAAGATCTCCCTGATGTCGCTGATCTCACCGGCGGCGTTCAGGGTGACCTCGTAGGCCCCGTACGACGAGCACGCGTGTCCGGGGTCGGTCTGGTGGGTGAGGCACTTGTCGATGTGGTCCCACACCTGGCCGAGGTACTCCGCCTTCCACGGGGCCGGACCGGACAGCGTGCCCGTGGCCTGCGGCGCGAAGTGCAGCGGCGTCTGCTCGGCACCGACCGGCTCGTAGTGGCCGTCGTTGGGGTCGCACACGAACTTGGTGTTGCGGTAGTACAACGAGTCCTTGCCGGGTGCCTTGTTCGGGTAGACGATCCGGTGCCCGGGCTTGGTGGTCGGCGCCGGCCCGCAGTCGTCGCCCGGGTCGCCCGCCGAGGACCGACTCGCCGACGGCTTGGTCGACTTCGGCGCCTGGGTGCCCGGCGCACCGGAGCCGCCGGGGTTGCCGGTGGGCGGCGGCGCGACCACCGGCGCCGTCGAGGGCGGGCTGTCGGCCGCCTCGGATGTGCCCTTCTTCTTGTCCGCGTCGCAGGCCACCAGCGCGAGCGCGCCGATCGTCACGGCGGTGATCCCGCCCAAGGTCCTGCGTGTGATCGAATGCATCGAACCCCCTGTGCGTCGGGCGCGGCGCGCCCGTACTTCGATGGAACTCGAACACATTAGCGATCTTGGAACGCGAGCACCCGGGATCCGCCCCCGAGTTGGCAAAGCCGAGCCCAAGGAGTGGATCGGGCCGGGCAAAACGGCACGCCGCGGACATCCCGCCGTCGTCTCGGTCAGGTGTTCGTGGCCGGATCCGTACCCGTTCGGCCCCGTCGGCGCCCTGCTCGCGATAGCGTCACGCGGAGGTCTTCGGGACCAGAGGCGAGGTGGGACCCGTGCGGTTCGGATGGCTGCGACGCCATGAGCGTCACCTGGAGGAATACCGGCACCGGCGCGAGCTGCAATCGCCGTGTCCGGGCCTCGCCACGCCCGAAACCCCGCCCGCCGCGCCGTCCTTCGCCGAACCCGGGCGAACCGAGGGGCGGGATCCGGCCGAACCGGAATGCGATCCGCCGGGCGGCGCGGGCGCTCCGGCCGAGGCCGACGACGCCGAGGCGACCCGGGCCGAGATGTTGACCGAGAAGGCACGGCGGTTGACCCGCGCCGGCCGGCACGCCGACGCCGCCGCGCCCGCTCGCGCCGCGGTGCGGATGCTGGGCGTGCTCGCCGCGAGGGACCACCGCCGGCACGGGCCCGCCCTGGTCGGCGGACTGCGCGCGTTCGCCGCCGTGTTGGCCGCCGGCGCGCGCACCGAGGACGCGGTGAAGGTGGCCGCGAGCGCCGCCGAACACGCCCGCCGACTGGCCGCGTTCGACCACCGCGCGCACCGCCCGCTGCTCGCGCTGACCCTGCGCGAGTTGGGGGCCCGACTCGGCGACCACGGCGACGAGCCGGCCGCGCTCGGCGCGCTGCACGAGTCGGTACAGCTCTTCCGCACCCTCGCCGCCCGCACGCCCGAGCGGCACCGGGTCGAACTCGCCCTGTCCCTGGACGAACTCGCCGGCCGACTCGCCGCCGGCGGCGCGAGCGAACCCGCGCTGGCCGCGTTCACCGAGGCCGAACGACTGCTCGGGGTCGGCCCGCCCGAGGCCCGGCAGGCCGCCGTGCTGCTCCGGCACGCCACCCTGCTCGCCCGCCTCGGCCGCGGCCCCGAGGCGATCGCACTGGCCGCCGAGGCGGTCGAGGTGCGCCGCGGCTACGCGAGCGCGGAGCATGCCCCCGCCGGGCGCCGCGAGGACGAACTCGCCGCCTCGCTCCAGAGTCTGGGCCTGCTGCACAGCGCCGCCGGCGCGCACGACGAGGCGGTGGACGCGCTGGAGGAGGCGGTCCGGCTGCGGGCGAGACGGGTGCGGGCCGACCCCGTGCTGGCCCGCCGCCCCGAAGTCCCGGTCACCTACGCCCTGTACGGCATCGTCCTGGTCGCCGCCGGCCGGCCCGCCGACGCGGTGCCGCCGCTCGCCGCGGCCCTGGGCGTGGGCACCGCGCTGAACCTGGACCGCGTCTCCGACCTGGCCGGCGACACCCTCGTGCGGGCCCACCACGTCGACCCCGACGCGGTGCGCAGCCGCTGGCTCGCGGCCACCGGCGAGGAGTTGCCGGCCTGGATCGAACGCGGTCAGCGCCCGCTCCCGCACCAGGCCGACCGCCGCCGCGTACACCGCCCGGTCCCCCAGGAGGCACTGCCCGCCCGCGACTGACCCCCGGCCCGGGCGGCGCGTGCCGAACGACGCGCGAAAAAGCCGCCGGGAGTCACGACGGCACCCGAAGGTGGGTCGTCACTCCCGGCGGCTCCCCCGTACGGTCGGCCTACGGCCGGCCGTACGGGTACACGCTCGTCGAGCCCGGAACCGGACTCAGAGTTCGCCGCGCAGCTTGGCCAGCGCCTCGGCGAGGATCGCCTCGCCGTCCGCGTCGCTGCGCCGCTCGCGCACGTAGGCGAGGTGCGTCTTGTAGGGCTCGGTACGCGGGGCGTCCGGCGGGTTGTGCTGGTCCTGCCCGGCGGGCAGACCGCAGCGGGGGCAGTCCCACGTCTCGGGGACCTGAGCGTCGGTCGCGAAGCTCGGCTGGGTCTCGTGCTTGTTCGCGCACCAGAAAGAAATACGGAGACGTGGGGCTGCTTCGCCGCGCTCAGCCTCCCCCATCGGGCCGGCGCCGACCCGACTCCCACGGATGGCGTTGCCACTTGCCACGGTAAAAACTCCCCTTGGTCCTTGAGGTCGCGCCCCCGTTGCGCGGCTTGGCGTCCAGTGTACGTGCGCCTCGCGCAAGGTTGAACCGAGCGGTGGCCCTTTTCCGACCGTTTCCGACAGTCCGTCAGAAAGGCCACCGCGCCGGTGGAAACAGCGGCCGAACCGGCCCTGTCGGTACGCGTTTGTCGATCCGAGTCGTCAGTACGAGTTCTTCAGAAGCAGACTGAGTACGACGATGGTCGTGATCCAGCACACGCCGACGATGATGGTCATGCGGTCGAGGTTCTTCTCCACGACGGAGGAACCGCCGAGCGAGGAGGACATGCCGCCGCCGAACAGGTCCGACAGGCCGCCGCCCTTGCCCTTGTGCAGCAGCACCAACAGCACCATGAGCAGGCTGAAGACGATCAGGGCGATCGAGAAACCGGTGATCACGGCCGGGCCCAACTCCTTCTGGCGGAACGCGGAGGCCGGAGATTCCCGGCCACCGGACAGAGTACGCTGCCGCGCCCCGCAAGTGGGAGCCGTGCAGCCCTTCGGCTAATCCGGCGGATCATAGTATTACGGCTGGTCGGGCGTACTCCGCTCCCCCGGCGACCGCCCCTCCCCGGCGTCCGCCGCCGCGGCGTCGGCCGGCTCGACGTCGCCGGTGTCCTCCAGCTCCACCTCGTGACCACTGCCGCTGACCAGCGCACCCGTGCTGGTCAGCGGGTGCCCCCGCCCGACGTCCCGGGCACCGCGCACCGCGCCCGTGCGGCGCACCGTGACCCGGTTGTCACCGCCCGCCACGATCGCGCCGGTGTTGGTCACCGGGCCGCCCGACAGGCTGATCCCGTCGTTGCGCGGCTCCTCCGCGTCCCCGTCCTCGGGCTCGGGCCCGGCCACGTTCGATTCGGCGGCGTTCACGAGGTACCTCCCGCTGTCGATCGTGCGCCGGTGCCGACCCCGCCGGAACCGCGCACGGACGCCTGGTTGCCGCGGCCCGCGACGATCGCGCCGCTGTTGTTGAGATCACCCGAGACGTGCTGGATGATCCCGTTGTTGAGGACCATCTCGTTGCGCCGGCGATACTCGGTGACATCCACGTTCCTGCGCTGGAGGAAGTCCAGCACGAATACGGTGAACTTGCGCTCGATCAGCTTGAGGTATTTCTCCGCGTCCGAGTTCTGGAAGAACGTGGCGTAGTTCGCCGACGCGCCCAACTCGCGCACCGAGGCCCGCGCGCCCCGGTCCACCGGGAGGTTGCGGGCGGTGCGCTCGTGCGCCGCGCGCAGGTTGCCGGCCCGGCGCCACCACGAGGTCCACACCCGCATCAGCCGGCCCGCCGCCGAGGCCATCAGCCCCGGCGCCTCCACGAGCGCGTGGCCGAACGCCCCCCACAGGGTGGCCGCGTCGGCGGCGTGCAGCCACTCGTCGGCGACGTGGAAGTCGGGCCGGATCGGCGGCAGCACCAACTCGTGCAGCTCGGTGTACAACATGCGGCCGTCCAGGGTGAAGCGGATCAGTACCGAGACGACCACCTCCTGCGACCACGTGCCCACCCGCACACACAGGTAGCGGCGGGTCGCCTCGGCCGGCGGCGGCACCGCGCCGCCGGTGACGCCGCTGCTGAACTCGTGCATCTGCACACTCAGCCCGCTCAACCGGTGCCGGCCCTCCTCGGACCGGGACAACCCCTCGAACGCGGTGCAGATCGCACCGGTCAGCTCGTCGACGGTGAACGGGGTGTATCCGTTCTTGTCGGCGGTACGCGGTCGCGGCGCGTCCAGCACGGAGGGCTCGGCCCCGCGCAGTTCGACCGGGAAGGTCCAGCTCTCCACCAGCTCGCCCGCGCCGACGAACGGCACGTAGCCGCTGTAGCGCACGGTGGAGGGAATCGGCGGCGGCACCAGCGACCCCGGCGGCTCGGCGACGTCGACCGGGGCGTGTGTCGGGCGCGGCGGCAACACCTCGGTCAGCGCCCCCTGTAACGTCCCGATTCCGCCGACCGGCGCCGGGCCGGCCGGCGGCGGCGTCGGTACCCAGGTGCGCCCGGGACCCAGGTCCGAGACCACCGTGGCGCGCTGCTGCATACGCTCGATCCACACCACGAACACCACCACGGCGTAGGCGGGCAGCACGGTCAGCGCGATCATCGTCACGTCCGGCGGCTCCCCGGTCCCGCCCGCCACCAGGTACAACATCAGCCCGAACAGCAGCGCCGCCATCCACGACACCTGCGCCGCCGCCCGGCTGCGCAGGTCGCGCACACCACCCCCGCCGACGACGCCGCTGCGCACCGTCATCAGGCCGAAGAAGACCACCAGCGCCAGCCAGGTCAGCCCGGCCGCGACACCGAAGCCGATCAGGGCCATCATCACCGGCACCGAAAACGCGACCACATCACGCAGGATCCGCCGCCTGCGGGCGGCCAACGCGTGCTCCAGGACCGCCTGTTCGTTGTATCCGTAGGACGGCGCGCGGTCCCGGTGCGCGTTCTCCCACAATTCCTCGATCACCCGCGCGGCGAACCGCTCGTCGATCTCCGCACCCGTACACAGATACCGTGTGGCTCCGGTATCCCCGGTTCTGGACATGTCTGGAAAGGACACCCGCACCCCCTGGGGGCAGCCGGCCACAGTCGCCGCAGAGGGGCGACTACCGGCCACTTGGCGATGACTTATCGTCAGGTACCGGTTATGGGAGGGGCAAGCGGGTTGGAAATACTCGCGTCGGGTTTATGAGGAACGAGCGATTCCGGCCCCGATGACCGATCGGCGCACAATCTCGGACACGCGTCGGGCCCGGGGCGACGCACGCCCCGGGCCCGACCGAACACCCTTGGTCCTACTGCTCCTGGTAGCGCACGATCCGCGCGAAGTCCTCCGCGAGGAGGCAGGCGCCGCCGACCAGGCCGCCGTCCACGTCGGCCTGCGCCATCAGGCCGGCCACGTTGTTCGGCTTCATCGAACCGCCGTACAGCACCCGCACCCGGTCCGCCAGGTCGGCGGAGTACAGCTCGGCGAGCTTGCCCCGAATCGCCGCGCACACCTCCTGCGCGTTCTCCGGGGTGGCCACCTCGCCCGTGCCGATCGCCCAGACCGGCTC
This sequence comes from Embleya sp. NPDC056575, assembly GCF_042793325.1. Lineage (NCBI taxonomy): Bacteria > Bacillati > Actinomycetota > Actinomycetes > Kitasatosporales > Streptomycetaceae > Embleya > Embleya sp. NPDC056575. The sequence continues at coordinate 104,368 of NZ_JBHTVA010000012.1, read as the reverse complement.
GTAGGCGATCACCACGGACTCGGCCTGCTCGGGGGTGATGCCCTTGAGCGCGCCCTCGACCTGGGCGAGCGTGTACGCGACGTGCTCGCCGGCCTTGCGCACGTCCAGCCCCTCGCCGACGCACACGATCGGCACCAGGCCGCTCGCGTAGGCGGCGTGCGCCTTGGCGTTGACCAGCGCGTCGTCCTCGTGGTGGTACTGGCGCCGCTCGGAGTGGCCGACCAGCGCGTAGGTGCAGTTGAGCTTGGCCAGCATCGACCCGGCGATCTCACCGGTGTACGCGCCGCCCGCGTGCTGCGAGATGTCCTGGGCGCCGAAGGTGAAGCGGAGCTTGTCCGCCTCGACCATGGTCTGCACCGAGCGCAGGTCGGTGAACGGCGGCAGGACCGCGACCTCGACCCGGTCGAAGTCCTTGTCGTTCAGGGTGAACGCGAGCTTTTGCACCAGGGAGATGGCCTCGATGTGGTTGAGGTTCATCTTCCAGTTGCCCGCCATCAGCGGGATACGACCGGAGGTGTTCTTCACGGCGGACATCGGATTCAGCCCTCCAGGGCTTCGAGGCCGGGCAGGGACTTGCCTTCGAGGTATTCCAGACTCGCGCCGCCACCGGTGGAGATGTGGCCGAAGGCGTTCTCGTCGAAGCCGAGGGTACGCACGGCCGCGGCCGAGTCGCCGCCGCCGACCACGGTGAACGCGTCGGAGTCGATCAGCCCCTGGGCCACCGCGCGGGTGCCGTGGCTGTAGGGCTCCATCTCGAACACGCCCATCGGGCCGTTCCAGAAGACCGTCTGCGCGTCGGCCAGCTTGTCGGCGAACAGCTCGCCGGACGCCGGGCCGATGTCCAGGCCGAGCCGGTCCGCCGGGATCGCCTCCACGGAGACCACCGCGTGGTCCGCGTCGGCGGCGAACGCGGTGGCCGCGATCACGTCGACGGGCAGTACGAACTCCACGCCCTTGGCCTCGGCCCGGGCCAGATACTCGCGGACCCGGTCGATCTGGTCCCGCTCCAGGAGCGACTTGCCCACCTCGTGCCCCTGCGCGGCCAGGAAGGTGAACACCATGCCGCCGCCGACGAGGATGCGGTCGGCCCGCTCCAGCAGGCTGTCGATCACGCCGAGCTTGTCGGAGACCTTCGAGCCGCCCAGGATCACCGCGTACGGGCGCTGCACGTCGTCGGTGAGCCGCTTGAGCACGTCCAGTTCGGTGGCGATCAGGCCGCCGACCGCGTGCGGCAGCCGGGCCGGCACGTCGTACACCGACGCGTGCCTGCGGTGCACCGCGCCGAAACCGTCGCCCACGTACACCTCGGCGAGGTCGGCGAGCCGGTCCGCGAACGCCCCGCGCTCGGCGTCGTCCTTGGCCGTCTCGCCCGGGTTGAAGCGCAGGTTCTCCAGGAGCGCGACCTCGCCGTCGGCCAGCTTGCCGACCGTCGCCCGGGCGCTGTCGCCGACCGTGTCGGTCGCGAACGCCACGTCGGCGCCCAGGAGTTCGCCGAGTCGCGCGGCCACGGGGGCGAGCGAGAACTCGGGTTCGGGGGCGCCCTTGGGCCGACCCAGGTGCGAGCACACGATCACCTTGGCGCCGCGACCGCGCAGCGCCTCGATGGTCGGCACGCTCGCCCGGATCCGGCCGTCGTCGGTGATGCGTCCGCCGTCGAGCGGGACGTTGAGGTCGGCGCGCACCAGAACGCGCTTACCGGATACGTCGATGTCGTCGATGGTCTTCAAGTTCGACTCGTCCTCGGATGTCGAAGAAACGGTGGGGATGGTCGTGCTCGGATGTCGAAGAAACGGTGGGCCCGGGTGACGACGTGTCACCCGGGCCCGCATCGTCAAGCGTCGACTATCGGCACGAGTGCCGGTCCGTCAGAGCTGACCACCGATGTAGCCGACCAGGTCGACCAGGCGGTTGCTGTAGCCCCACTCGTTGTCGTACCAGCCGACGACCTTGACCTGCTTGCCCTGGGCCATGGTCAGGCCCGAGTCGAAGGTGCACGAGGACGGGTCGGTCACGATGTCGGAGGAGACGATCGGGTCCTCGGTGTAGGTGAGGTAGCCCTTGAGCGAGCCCTCGGCGGCCTTCTGGAAGGCGGCGTTGACCTCGTCGCGGGTGACCTCGCGCTCGAGCTCGACGACCAGGTCGGTGACCGAGCCGGTGGGGACCGGGACGCGCATGGCGATGCCGTCCAGCTTGCCCTTGAGCTCGGGGATGACCAGCGCGGTGGCCTTGGCGGCACCGGTGGAGGTCGGGATGATGTTGGTGGCGGCGGCGCGGGCGCGACGCAGGTCCGAGTGCGGGAAGTCCAGGATGACCTGGTCGTTCGTGTACGCGTGGACCGTGGTCATCATGCCCTTGACCAGGCCGAAGTTCTCCAGGAGCACCTTGGCCATCGGCGCGACGCAGTTGGTCGTGCAGGAGGCGTTGGAGATGATCGTGTGCGCGGCGGCGTCGTACTTCTCGTGGTTGACGCCCATCACGATCGTGACGTCCTCATTCTTGGCCGGAGCCGAGATGATGACCTTCTTCGCGCCGGCCTCGATGTGCTTCTTGGCCTTCTCGGCGTCCGTGAAGATGCCGGTGGACTCGATCACGATGTCGGCGCCCAGCTCGCCCCAGGGCAGTGCGGCCGGGTCACGCTCGGCGATGACCTTGAAGGTCTTGTCGCCGACGGTGATCGCGTCGTCGGTGTGGGTGACCTCCTGGCCGATGCGGCCGAGGATGCTGTCGTACTTCAGCAGGTGGGCCAGGGTCGCGATGTTCGTGAGGTCGTTGACCCCGACGATCTCGAAGTCCGCGCCCGAGGCCAGCGCCGCGCGGAAGAAGTTGCGGCCGATACGGCCGAATCCGTTGATGCCTACCCGGATCGTCACGAACCGATCTCCTCTGTCGAACGCCGAATGCCCTGATGGTGAATGGCCGAGGAGATGGTCAGTGGAATCTGCGATATCCCCGGCCATGTCCGACCCTACCGTGACGCCCCGGGCACCTCCACGCAGGCTTGCTGCGCAAGGGGCCCAGAGCGGGACGGATCGTCGCAAAGCAGATCAGTGTGCGATCTCGGGCGGGTGATTCCGGGCGGGTTACTTCTCCCCGACCGACTTCGTGATGCCGAAGGCCGCGACGCCGGCGAAGACGAAGACGAGGAGGTCGAAGAACTCCAGTCCGTCCTTCCAGCCCCGCATCAGGTCACTGCCGTAATCGGTGAGCACGTCGAGCACCGAGATGTTCAGTTCGTCGGCACCGGACAGGGTGAGCGCGGTGAGTTGGCCCAGGACGACCCCGAGCAGCGCCAGCACCGTGGCGACCACCGGCAGCACCGGGTTGGCCCCGCCGACCCGGCCCACGGCGAACGCGATCAGCGCCGCCACGCCCACGCCGAACCAGGTGCTCTGGATCTCCATCGACTTCACGATCACGCCGTACACCCCGGCGGCGACCAGCATCGCTCCCACCCCGGCCGCGATGGCCAGCCCCGCGTTGCCGGTGCGCGGCGGCTGCGGCTGCGGCGGCGGGCCGCCGTACGGGCCCGAGCCGAACGGTCCGGGCGGGCCCGGCTGCGGCCCCCACTGACCGGGACCCGGCTGCTGCGGCCCCCACGACCCCGGCGCGTTGTTGCTCACGAGGAAATCCCCCCAAAAGAAGTGCACATGCGGGAACCCGTATGTGCGCAGAGACGTTAATGGCCCCCGGCGGAGAAGTCTCCGCCGGGGGCCGGTATCACGGCCACCGGTTTTCACCGGTGGGTCGATCACACGTGCTCGCGCCTACTTGTACAGCTCCCGCAGGATGCGGTCGACGAAGACCTTGCGGTCCTCCGCCGTGGCCAACTGCTCCAGGCCGAAGCCCACGAGCATGGTGTCGTCGGTGGCGATCACCGACGAGCCGAACACGGCCTGGCCGCGGGTGAATCCGACCAGCGCCGGGTCGCCGGGCGGCGGCCCGGCCAGGGCCCACGGACCCAGTCCGGTCTCGAAGCCCTCGGCGTCGACCACGCCCGACGTCGTGACGACCTTGGTGTCGTCCACGAACAGGCCGGTCCCGCCGGTGTTCGCGTCGCTGACGTACGAGATCGAGACCTCGATCTTCTTGCCCGCGTACGCGGACAGGTCGAACGCGACCGGCTTCCAGCCCTGCGAGTTGCCGGTGAAGGAGTTCCACGACCCGGTGGTGCCGTTGCTCAGGCACTTGGGGGTGGTCACCGTCAGGTAGTGCCGCAGTTGCGGGTGGGTGCCGGCGAAGCTGCCGTCCTCACACGAGGCGGGCGGTTTGGTACTGCTGTTGCCGTTCAGGTCGGGCAGCGTCGTCCAGTCGTCGGCGCCGACCGTGTGCGCCTCCACGATCGCGTGGTCCCAGTTGGCCTCGGTGCTGTACGAGAACTGCGCGGTCAGCTTCGCCGCGTCCGCCGCGGTGACGGAGGTGAGGTCGATCGTGCGGACGAGGCGCTTGTACGCGTTGTCCGTGTGCAGACCGTTGATGTACCACTTGCCCTCGGCCGGCGAGTACGGCCCGGACGTGTTGCCCGAGTAGGTCGCCACCGAACGGCTGTCGAACATCGGGAACTTGTCCGGCGTCAGGATCGCGCTGGTGGGCAGGAACCCGCCCGCCTCGTTCAGCGGGTTGGACGCGGTGCCCGGGAGCGCCTTGTCGATCCCCTCGAACGGCGCGGCCGAACCCACCACGCCGGTGGCGCCGTTGGTCGCCGACCGGTCGAAGGCGCCCAGCCAGTACTGGGTGAAGTCGTCGGAGACGATCAGACAGTCACTGGTCGGGTCGGAGGTGACCTTGCACGGCTGGTCCGGGTGCCCGTTCAGGCCGTAGTAGATGCCACCGCCCGCGGCGCTGCGCAGGGGACCGTAGTAGCCCGCGGTCTCGCCGAGGTAGGCGAGCTTGCCGCCCTCGTTGAGGTAGTCGCGCACGTTGACGGTCAGATCCTGCACCAGCGGGGTGACCTGGGCATCCTTGTAGATCTCGCCCTGGACGTCGGTGTTCTCGTGGGCCGCGTCCGTGGTCAGCCGGTTGTCGCCGAGGTACCAGAACACCCCCTTGAAGTGCGAGAGCACACCGAGGTGGTGCGGTGCGCCGAGCCTGTCGACGTCGTAGACGGCCGCCTTGACGCCGTTGGCCGCCAGCGCGTCCACGTACTGCTGCGCGTACTTGGGACCGACGGTGTTCGGCGGGTAGGTCGGGTTGACGCCCTTGTAGTCCTCGTTGGCCAGGACCAGCGTCTCGGTCTTCTCGGCGATGCCGCTCTCCACCGTGAAGGTGAAACGATCGCTCTCCACCTTGCCGGTGCCGGCCTTCTCGCCGGTGAACCACACCTCGATCCGGTCACCGGTGCGCACGTTCTTGATGTCGCCCCGGTATTCGGCGTAGTAGGCCGAACCCTGCTCGCCGTACCGCTTGCCGCCCTTCCACTCCTTGACGCCCGCGGTCTTGGCCGGGCCGCCGTTGACGCGGTAGTTGAGCTTGCGGTTGGTCAGCGCGCGCTTGGCGATCACCGCGACGGTCTGGTCGTCGTGGTCCTCGGCGTAGGAGTGCTCGAACCGGTCGGCGACCAGGTCGGGGGCCTTGCGCCCGACCGAGGAGACCGGGTCGTCCGGGTCCTTGGCCGACTTGGCCACCGACAGCGCGAACGCCTGGTTCTTGGCGTACTCCATCCGGATCAGCGTCTCGTCGTTCGGGAAGCTGAAGATGCCGCCGCAGTTGTCCACCGTGTACGGGTCGTCCGGCAGGTAGCCGGCGGCCGTCTCACACGTGGACATCTCCGGGGTGAACGACAACGTCTTGTACGCCTCGTTCATCTGCCCGTCGGTGTCGCCGTTGGTCACGTACAACTCGGCCGACAGGTCCGGGTCGTAGTCCGCGACGGCCGGGTGCGCGTCGTCGCCCGCGAGCGCGATCATGATCTCGTCGTCGGGGCTGGGCGTGGCCACCTGCGAGCCGACCCCGTACAGGATCAGCTGCGCGGCGGAGTGGTAGTTGACCACGAACTTGGCCTTGATGTGCCCGGCGAAGCCCTCCAGCGCCCGGGTCTCCGGCTCGGAGGACGGGGCGGGGCCGCGGTAGGTCTCGTTCAGCGGGTCGGGCGAGGAGCCCTCGTTGTCGTAGCCCCACTTGTAGTCGAAGTTGCGGTTGAGGTCGACACCATCGCCGGCGGTGATCACCCCGTCGCCGTTGTTGTCGCGCAGGTTCTTGCGCCACAACCGCTGCCCGGTCTGGAAGGTCCAGTCGTAGCCGTCGGGGTTGGCCGAGATCACGAACCACAGCTCGTTGTCCGCCACGAGCTGCGTGGCCTCGGCATCGGTGCCGTAGCCGTCCACGTAGTGGTGCAGGAGCCGGCGGGTCATCTCCGGCGTGATCCACTCGCGCGCGTGCTGGTTGGACATGTACAACACGGCGGGCTTGGAACCGTCGGGGCTGGTGCGCACGTTCTTGGTCACCTTGACCGCGAGGATGTCCTGCCCGAGCACGGTCTTGCCGATGCTGACGGTCTTGGCGATGTCCGGGTGGTCCTTGGCGAGTTGCACCAGTTCGGCGCCGAGGCCGCCCGGACCGCTGTACTTGCGGAAGACGCCCGCCGCGGCCGGAGCCGCCGTGCGGTCCTGCGCCTGGGACTTCGCCTCCACCGAGAGGCCGGCGGCACGCAGCTTGGCGGCCTGGGCATCGCTCAGGACCACCTCCAGCTCGGCCTTGCCGTCGGTGCCCTTGGTGGCCTTCGTCTCGTGTCGGTCCACGCCCAGGTCGAAGATCTGCTTCACCTGTGCGGCGTCGGCCTTGATCCGGTAGGACTGCGGACCGTTGTCGCCCGCCGGAGGAAGCTTCGCTTCCGGCGGTGCGCTGGTCACTTCGGGATAGGAGCCGGGGCCGGCGGCGGGTGCCGCGGTGCTAGCCGGCGCTGCGGTCAGCAGACCCAGTGCCAGCGAAAGCGCCGCGATCCCCGTCGTGGCCAGCCGAACTCGTTTGGTGGTGCCCGTGGAACGATGACGCCTCATCGACCCCCCAGTCGTGGGTTAGGCGTGCATACGGGTAAGGCGCGAAATCACCACCCGAGGGATGGAACGTGACTCCTGCGCCCGGGTGTTGCGCATGCTACGGCACCTACCGCGTGGTACACGAGACCTGACTGACGGTCATATTCGGTCGAAGCTACGCGCAAAGATTCCACGATGTGGTCAGAACCAGTCGGGGCACCACGGCTCGCGCGGCGTCCGCAACAATGCCTCGGCCCGCTCGGCGGCACCGGGTGACAATTCGGATATTCGCCCGGCCACGGCCAGCCGCACCGGCGACCCCGAACCCAGGTACAACGCGCCGAGCGTGGCCACGTCCAGGGCCAGCTCGGCCGGCTCCCCGGTCGGCACACATGTGCCGCCGTCGAGTCCGCCGTCGATCGCGAACCGGCCGGCCGCGTACCCGAGATCGTCAAAGACCTCGACCACGAGCCGGTCCCGGGCACCGTAGGTGCGCGCGGAGAACGCGGCCGGCGCGTCCAGAATCCGGGTCCAGACGAAGTCCCGGCGGCTCTGCGTGGTGATCGCCCGGGCGTCGGTGAGCAGCATCGGCAGCAGTTCGTCGGGGCTGCGGTCGGCCGCCTCGACCTTCTCCACGTAGTCCACGCTCGCGCAGAACCGCCACAGCGCGAACTCGGCCGCCGGGGTCAGCGCCAGCAGCGAGTCCACGGTCAACGTCACCTTGGGTACGAACTCGTCCCAGTGGTCGTCGGTGCGGTAGGACACCAGGCCGGCGACCCTGCCGGACGGATCGCGGTAGATCGCGTGGAAGCGGGGCGGCGCCGGATTCGCGGGAGAGGGGTTCAAACCGGTGTAGTTGCCCCACCACAGCGCCGTGCGGCCGATCGCGCCCGCGCGCAGCCCGCGGAACTCCTCGTGCAGCGGCGGACCCAGCTCGGCCACCTCCTCGGGGGTGACCAGCTCGACGCGCCCGCCCTCCTCGACCGGCGCGTCGGGCACGAAGTCCGTGCGCAGCGTATCGAGCGTGAACTTCTGGTATTCGGTGGCCACGCCGAAGCCGAACCGGCCGTAGATGCGGTACTCGGCGGCGATCAGGATGGCCAGCATCTCGCCGCGCGCGGCGGCGTCCGCCAGGTCGAGCCGCATCATCTCGGTCAGCAGCCCGCGCCGGCGGTGGGTGGGCGAGACGGTCACGTTGGTGATCGCCGACACCGGCACGATCGCGCCGCCGGGCACGGTCAGCCCGGTGGCGAAGCTGCGGAAGGTGCCCACACACCGATCCCCGTCGTAGGCCCCGCGCGTCCTGGCCAGGTCGGCCCGCTCGCGCCAGTGGGCCAACCGCTTCTCGCGGTTCTCCTTGGAGTCGTCGGGGACTCGGAGAAAGCCGACGCCGACGGCGGCGGTCCACGGGATGATCTCGTCTTCGTCGATCGTGCGGACGTCCACGGTGGTGGTTCCTTCCCTCGCGTGCGCGGCCTTCCCTCCGCGGCAACGGACGAAGGCGCCGATCCGGAGACCCTATGCCTCGCGGATCGACGCCTTCGAATGGTTTTGGCTCGCGCGGCGGGGGCCGCGGGTCGGGCCGCCGGTTCGCACCGCCCGCGCGGGTCGCGCCGGTGGCCCCGGGATCCCTCAGGACACGAGTATGTCCACGGACAGTCCGGCGTCGGTGCCGGGCATGCCCAGCTCGCCCGCGCGCTTGTCGGCCATCGCCAGCAGGCGGCGGATGCGACCCGCGACCGCGTCCTTGGTCAGCGGCGGCTCGGCCAGCCCGCCCAGCTCCTCCAGGGACGCCTGCTTGTGGTCGAGCCGCAGCTTGCCGGCCGCCGCCAGGTGCTCCGGGACCTCCTCGCCCAGGATCTCCAACGCCCGCTGCACCCGTGCCCCCGCGGCCACCGCCGCCCGGGCCGAGCGGCGCAGGTTCGCGTCGTCGAAGTTGGCCAGCCGGTTCGCGGTGGCCCGCACCTCGCGGCGCATCCGCCGCTCCTCCCAGGCCAGCACGCTCTCGTGCGCGCCGAGCCGGGTGAGCAGCGCGCCGATCGCGTCGCCGTCGCGGACCACCACCCGGTCCACCCCGCGCACCTCGCGCGACTTGGCCGCCAGGCCCAGCCGACGGGCCGCGCCGACCAGGGCGAGCGCCGCCTCGGAGCCGGGGCAGGTCACCTCCAGGGCCGAGGAGCGGCCGGGTTCGGTGAGCGAGCCGTGGGCCAGGAAGGCACCGCGCCAGGCGGCCTCCGCGTCGCACGTGGCACCCGAGACGACCTGGGGCGGCAGTCCGCGTACCGGTCGTCCGCGCGCGTCCAGCAGCCCGGTCTGGCGGGCCAGTTGATCACCGCCGACCGCGACCCGGACCACGTAGCGGCTGCCGCGACGCAGCCCGCCGGGGGCCACCACGACCAGGTCCGAGCTGTGCCCGTATACCTCGAGGATGTCCTTGCGCAGCCGGCGCGCGGCCATCGCCGTGTCCAGCTCCGCCTCGATGACGATTCGCCCGCCCACGATGTGCAGTCCGCCCGCGAAGCGCAAGAGGGCGGAGACCTCCGCCTTGCGACAGCACGACCGGGTGACCGGGAGGCGGCTGAGCTCGTCCTTCACTGCTGCCGTCATCGCCATGGAGCGATCCTTTCACGATCGACGAAGATCCGGCCGTAGGCCGAGGCCAACCGTTCGGGGTCGTGTCGCGGCGAGCCGTCGACCGCCGACACGGGGGCCAGATGGACGTGTCCACCGAGCGCCGCCGTGGCCCGTTCCAGGCCCGGTACGTCCTCCACACGGTCGCGGTCGCCGAGGACGATGTCAAAGGTCAGCCTCGGGGCGTGCGCGGCCAGCACCTCCAGGTGCTGCTGCGGCGAGAAACCCGCCGTCTCGCCCGGTTGTGGGGCCAGATTCAGCGCCAGCAACCGCCTGGCCTTGGTCTCCACCAGCGCCGCCGCCAACTCGGGAACGAGCAGGTGGGGCAGTACCGAGGTGAACCACGAGCCCGGCCCGACAACCACCCAATCGGCGTCACGGACCGCCGCGACCGCCTCGGGCACCGCCGGCGGATCGGCCGGCAGCAGCCGGATCCCGCGCACATCGCCCGGGGTGACCGCGACCTGCGCCTGCCCGCGCACCGTGGACACCCGCTCCGGGTGGGCCGGATCGTGCCCGGCGACGTCCGCCTCGATGTCGAGCGGGACCGCCGACATCGGCAACACCCGCCCGTGCGCGCCGAGGAGGCGGCCCATCCAGTCCAGCGCCGCGATCGGGTCGTCCATCAGTTCCCACAGGCCGACCAGGAGCAGGTTGCCGACCGCGTGCCCGTTCAGTTCGCCCTCGCGGCGGAACCGGTGCTGGATGACCCGACTCCAGGTCACCCCCCACTCGTCGTCGCCGCACAGCGCGGCCAGCGCCATCCGCAGATCGCCCGGCGGCAATACGCCCAGGTCCTTGCGCAGCCGCCCGCTGGAGCCGCCGTCGTCGGCGACCGTGACGATCGCCGTCAGGTCGTCGGTGAGCCGGCGCAGCGCCGCCAGCGAGGCGGAGAGCCCGTGTCCGCCGCCCAGGGCGACCACCTTGGGGCCGCTCATTCCCTGCCCATGTCGCGGTGCACGAGCACGGTGTCCAGTCCGTCCTCGGTGAGCCGGCGGGCCAGGCGCTCGGCCATCGCGACGCTGCGGTGCTTGCCGCCCGTGCACCCCACCGCGAGCGTGACGTAGCGCTTGCCCTCGCGCCGGTAGCCCTCGGTGACGATGTGCAGCAGCTCGGCGTAGCGGTCCAGGAACTCCTTCGCGCCGGGCTGGTCGAACACGTAGCGGCTGACCGCCTCGTCCATGCCGGTGTGCGGGCGCAGTTCCGGGATCCAGTGCGGGTTGGGCAGGAAGCGGCAGTCGACCACCAGGTCGGCGTCCACGGGCAGCCCGTACTTGAAGCCGAAGGACATCACCGTGGCGCGCAGCTGCGGCTCGCCGGAGCCGGCGAACCGGTCGTCCATCCGGGCCCGCAGCTGGTGCACGTTCAGGTCGGAGGTGTCGATCACCAGGTCGGCCTCGCCGCGCAGCTCGCGCAGCAGTTCGCGCTCGCGGGCGATGCCGTCGGGGATGCGGCCGTCGTCCTGGAGCGGGTGCGGCCGGCGCACCCCCTCGAAGCGGCGCACCAGCACGTCGTCGGAGGCCTCCAGGAAGACGATCCGACGCACCACGCCGGACGCGTCCAGCTCGCCGAGCGCGGAGCGCAGGTCGTCGAAGAAGGTGCGGCCGCGCACGTCGACGACGACCGCTATCCGCGCGACCGCCCCTTGCGTGCGGGCCCCGAGGTCGACCATGGCGGGGATCAGCGACGGCGGCAGGTTGTCCACCACGAACCAGCCGAGGTCCTCCATGCCCTTGGCGGCGGTGCTGCGACCGGCGCCGGACATGCCGGAGATGATCACCAGCTCCGGGGTGCCCTCGACCTCGTCGTTCGTGTTCTCGGTACTCATGCGTCCCCCCGGTGCGTGCCGCACCTACGGCTGGGCGAGTTCAACGCTTCCTCCTGCTGGTTCCTGCCTCGGGGGTGCAACCGGGACCGCCTCGTCGGCCGCGCCGACACCGTCGTCGGCGCCGCCTTCGCCGCCGTCGTCGACCTCGGCACCGGTATTGGTGTCGATGCCGCCGGCGACGTCGTCGTCTTCCATGATCTCGCCTGTGGCGGTGTTCACGGCGGGAGCCGCGGGCGCCCGCGTGGCGAGCGCCGCCACGATCGCCGCCGCGGTGGCCCGACCGATGCCGGGCACCTCGGTGATCTGTTCGATCCGGGCCGCGCGCAGGCGCTTGAGCGAGCCGAAGTGCGCGAGGACCGCCTTGCGCCGGGTCTCGCCCAGGCCCGGAATGTCGTCCAGCGCGCTCGCCGTCATCGCCTTGGAGCGTTTGGCGCGGTGGTAGGTGATCGCGAAGCGGTGTGCCTCGTCGCGGATGCGCTGGAGCATCAGCAGCGCCTCGCCGCTGCTGCGCGGGAGCACGATCGGGTCGTCCTCCCCCGGGACCCAGACCTCTTCGAGCCGCTTGGCCAGGCCGCACACGGTGACGTCCACCACGCCGGCCTCCTCCAGGGCCCGCATCGCGGCGGCGACCTGGGGCTGCCCGCCGTCGACCACGACCAGCTGCGGCGGATACGCGAACCGCTTCGGCTTGCCGGTCTCGGGGTCGATCGGCCCGGTGTGCTCCGCGCCGTCGGCGCCCTCCGCGTCCGTCGCCTCCGCCGCGGCGTCGCCGGCCGCGTCCCGCGCGAGGTCGGACTTGTACCGCCGAAAACGCCGGGTCAGCACCTCGTGCATCGCACGCGGGTCGTCCTGGCCCTCGAAGGTCTTGATCGCGAAGCGCCGGTACTCGCTCTTGCGCGGCAGCCCGTCCTCGAAGACCACCATCGAGGCGACCACCTCGGTGCCCTGCAGGTGCGAGATGTCGTAGCACTCGATGCGCAGCGGCGCGGTGTCCATCTCCAGTGCCTCGGCCAGCTGTTGCAGCGCCAGCGAGCGGGCGGTCAGATCGCCCGCCCGGCGCAGCTTGTGCAGGTTCAGCGCCTGGGCGGCGTTGCGTTGCACGGTCTCCTGGAGCGACTTCTTGTCGCCGCGCTGCGGCACCCGCAACTCGACCTTGGAGCCGCGCAGTTCGCACAACCATTCGCTCAGTGCGGCGGTGTCGGCGGGCAGCGCGGGCACCAGCACCTCACGCGGCACCGCCTCGCCGCGCTGTTCGCCGTAGAGCTGCTGGAGGAAGTGCTCGACCAGGCCGGCGGCGTCCACGTCCTCGACCCGCTCGGTGACCCAGCCGCGTTGGCCGCGCACCCGGCCGCCGCGCACGTGGAAGATCTGGACGGCGACCTCGAGTTCGTCCTCGGCGAGGGCGATCACGTCGGCGTCGGTGCCGTCGCCGAAGACGATCGCGTTCTTCTCCAGGGCGCGGGTGAGCGCGGCCAGGTCGTCGCGCAGCCGGGCCGCCTTCTCGTATTCCATCGCCTGCGCGGCCTGCTTCATCTCGCGCTCGACGCGCTTGACGTAGGGCCCGGTGCGGCCGGCCATGAACTCGCAGAAGTCCTCGGCCAGCGCACGGTGGTCCTCGACGGAGATCTTGCCGGTGCACGGCGCCGCGCACTTGCCGATGTAGCCGAGCAGACAGGGTCGGCCCACCTGGCGGGCGTTCTTGAACACCCCGGCCGAGCAGGTGCGTACCGGGAAGACCCGAAGCAGCAGGTCGAGCGTCTCGCGGATGGCCCACGCGTGCCCGTACGGCCCGAAGTAGCGCACCCCCTTGCGGTGCGGACCGCGCATCACCTGGGCGCGCGGGAACTCCTCGTTCAGCGTCACCGCGAGCGAGGGATAGCTCTTGTCGTCGCGGTACTTGACGTTGAAGCGCGGGTCGAACTCCTTGATCCAGGAGTATTCGAGCTGGAGCGCCTCGACCTCGGTGCCGACCACGGTCCAGTCCACCGAGGCGGCGGTGGTGACCATGGTCTGAGTGCGCGGGTGCAGGTTGGCCAGGTCCTGGAAGTAGGACGAGAGCCGGGCGCGCAGGTTCTTCGCCTTGCCGACGTAGACCACGCGCCGGTGCTCGTCGCTGAACCGGTACACACCGGGCGACGTCGGGATCTGGCCGGGCGCGGGCCGGTACGACGACGGGTCCATTTCTCCACCCTATGTGCTGGCTCCAACAGATTTTCGCGGTCAACCCACCACGATCTCGCCGTTCGCGACGGTGACCGGCAGCGGCGTCAGACCACGCTTGGCGGGTCGGCGCACGACCGAACCGTCGTTCATCGAGAACTGGCTGCCGTGGCACTGGCACTGGATGACACCCTGGTCGACCTTGGTGACCAGACAGCCCTGATGCGGACAACGGGCGTCGAACGCCTTGTAATCGTCCTTTGCCGGCTGGGTGACCACGATCGAGGTGTCGGTGTAGACCTTGCCCTTGCCGACCACCACGTCGTCGGCCCGGCCCACCGTGACCGGCCCGTCGAGCAGCTTCTTCTCGTGCGGCGTCGCGGGCTGGTTGTCCGTCGCGCAGGCGGTCACGGCCGACCCGGCGACGCCGACCGCGCCCACCACCGCGGCGCCGCGCAGCAGCGTGCGCCGATCCGGTCCGGTCCCGCCCGCGGTGTCGGACGGGTGCTCGGGCCGGGGCTGGTGCTGCGCGGTCATGCGGGATCTCCTTGGGAACGGGTGACGCCGTGGCGCGGCCGGACGTCGGCCGCGCCACCGTGAGGCCGGTCAATCCTCGCACCCGGCCCCCGCGCCACTCGCGTCAGCGTCGGTCGTGGAGCACGTCCTGGAGGAACTTGCCGGTGTGGCTGCCCGCCACCTCGGCGACCTCCTCGGGGGTGCCCTCGGCGATGACGAGGCCGCCGCCGCTGCCGCCCTCGGGGCCGAGGTCGACGACCCAGTCGGCGGTCTTGATCACGTCGAGGTTGTGCTCGATCACGATCACCGTGTTGCCCTTGTCGACCAGGCTGGTCAGCACGCCGAGCAGCCGGCTGATGTCCTCGAAGTGCAGACCCGTGGTCGGCTCGTCGAGGACGTAGACCGTCTTGCCGCTGGAGCGGCGCTGCAGCTCGGAGGCCAGCTTGACGCGCTGCGCCTCGCCGCCGGAGAGCGTGGTGGCGGGCTGGCCCAGGCGCACGTAGCCCAGGCCGACGTCGTTGAGCGTGCGCAGGTGCCGGGCGATCGCGGGGACCGCCTCGAAGAAGGCCAGGGCCTCCTCGATCGGCATGTCCAGCACCTCGGAGATGTTCTTGCCCTTGAAGTGCACCTCCAGGGTCTCCCGGTTGTAGCGCGCGCCGTGGCAGACCTCGCACGGCACGTATACGTCGGGGAGGAAGTTCATCTCGATCTTGATCGTGCCGTCGCCCGCGCAGTTCTCGCAGCGACCGCCCTTGACGTTGAACGAGAACCGGCCCGGGAGGTAGCCACGCACCTTGGCCTCGGTGGTCTCCGCGAACAGCTTGCGCATGTGGTCGAACACGCCGGTGTAGGTGGCGGGGTTGGAGCGCGGGGTGCGCCCGATCGGCCCCTGGTCGACGTGCACGACCTTGTCCACCAGGTCGGTCCCGGTGATCCGGGTGTGCCGGCCCGGCACGCTGCGCGCGCCGTTGAGCTCGCGCGCCAGGTGGGTGTACAGGATGTCGTTGACCAGGGTCGACTTGCCCGAGCCGGAGACGCCGGTGACCGCGGTGAGCACGCCGAGGGGGAAGCCCACGGCGACGTCGCGCAGGTTGTTCTCCCGGGCGCCGTGCACCACCAGCCGGCGCTTCTTGTCCGGTACCCGGCGCTCGGTCGGGGTGGGGATCGACCTGCGGCCGGAGAGGTAGTCGCCGGTGGCCGAGCGCTTGTTCTTGAGCAGGTCCTTGTAGGTGCCCGAGTGCACCACCTCGCCGCCGTGCTCGCCGGCGCCGGGGCCGATGTCGACGACCCAGTCGGCGACCCGGATGGTGTCCTCGTCGTGCTCGACCACGATCAGCGTGTTGCCCATGTCGCGCAGCCGGACCAGGGTCTCGATCAGCCGGTGGTTGTCGCGCTGGTGCAGACCGATGGAGGGCTCGTCGAGCACGTAGAGCACGCCGACCAGACCGGAGCCGATCTGGGTGGCGAGCCGGATGCGCTGCGCCTCGCCGCCGGACAGGGTGGCCGCGGGGCGGCTGAGCGAGAGGTATTCCAGGCCCACGTCGATCAGGAAGCGCAGCCGCTCGTTGACCTCCTTGAGCACCCGCTCGGCGATCTTCTTCTCCCGCGCCACGAGCTTGATCCGGCTCAGGAACTCGGCGCAGTCGCTGATCGACATGCCCGCCACGTCGGCGATGGACTTGTCGGCGATGGTCACCGCGAGCACGATCGGCTTGAGCCGGGCGCCGTGGCAGGTGGCACACGGCACCTCGCGCATGAAGCCCTCGAAGCGCTCGCGACTGACGTCGGTCTCCGCCTCGGAGTGCCGGCGCACGATGTAGGGCAGCGCGCCCTCGAACGAGGTGTAGTAGGAGCGCTCGCGCCCGTAGCGGTTGCGGTACTTGACGTGGATCTGCGTCTTGTGGCCGTTGAGCAGCGCCTTCTTGGCCCGCTGCGGCAGCCCGTCCCAGGGGATGTCGGTCCTGAAGCCCATCTCCTCGGCGAGCGAGGAGACCAATCGGCCGAAGTATTCCGACGCGTGTCCGACGTTCCACGGCGCAAGCGCGCCCTCGTCGAGCGACTTCTGCCCGTCGGGCACGACCAGCTCGGGGTCGACCTCCATGCGGGTGCCGATGCCGGTGCAGTCGGGGCAGGCGCCGAACGGCGAGTTGAACGAGAACGAGCGTGGTTCCAGCTCCTCGAACGACAGGTCGTCGTAGGGGCAGTAGAGGTGCTCGGAGAACATGCGCTCGCGGTGCGCGTCGTCCTCGGGCAGGTCGACGAAGTCCAGGATGACCATGCCGGAGCCGAGCGAGAGCGCGGTCTCCACCGAGTCGGTCAACCGGCGCTTGGCGGAGGACTTCACGGTCAGGCGGTCGATGACCACCTCGATCGTGTGCTTCTCCTGCTTCTTCAGCTTGGGCGGGTCGGTGAGCTGGATCACGGTGCCGTCCACCCGGGCCCGGCTGTAGCCCTTGGACTGGAGTTCGGCGAACAGGTCGACGAACTCGCCCTTGCGCTCGCGCACGATCGGCGAGAGCACCTGGAAGCGGGTGCCCTCCTCCAGTTCCAGGACCCGGTCGACCACCTGCTGCGGGCTCTGCCGGGCGATCGGCCGGGAGCACTCGGGACAGTGCGGGTGGCCGATCCGGGCGTAGAGCAGGCGCAGGTAGTCGTAGACCTCGGTGATGGTGCCGACCGTGGAGCGGGGGTTGCGGTTCGTCGACTTCTGGTCGATGGACACCGCGGGCGACAGGCCCTCGATGAAGTCGACGTCGGGCTTGTCCATCTGCCCGAGGAACTGGCGCGCGTAGGACGACAGCGACTCGACGTAGCGGCGCTGTCCCTCCGCGAAGATCGTGTCGAAGGCGAGGGAGGACTTGCCGGACCCGGACAGGCCGGTGAAGACGATGAGTGAGTCGCGCGGAAGGTCGAGGGAGACGTCCTTGAGGTTGTGTTCGCGCGCGCCACGGACGATGAGACGGTCGGCCACTTGAGAATCGAAACCCTTCGACGACATGCCGCTGCGGCTGAATGGTGTCGAGCTGAACGGAAGCCGATCAAAGGCTGATCGGTACGCGTCGACAGTGCGGATCGAGGATGCGGACCCGGGGGCGGTCGCAGTCGAGGTCACGCCGGTGGTGACGTTCTGCGGCCCCGGATCGTTACGTCCTCGCGCCATCGTAAGCAGCCGCGGGCAGGTGTTTGTTCCCCTTTGAGGCGCCAGGCTATCGCACATTCATTCGAACAAAACTTCTTCGGGTCGTTCTTCACCCGATCGTGTGAAGCCTCGGCCCGGGCACTCGGGCCTGGCCGCCGCACTAAGCTGCAACACCACAGACCTCCGTCGCATCGGGACCCGTCTCGTTCCGCGAATCCGCGGCGGAGGGCGATCCGGGGGAGGTAATCGTGACCACGGACGGGTTCGAGCCGGCCGCACTGCTCGCGGAGATCAACGAGGCGACCGCTCAGGTCCTGGCAAGCGCGGAACGACTGTCGGCCGAGCACCTGGCCGGCCCGTCGCTGCTGCCCGGATGGAGCCGAGGCCATGTGCTGACCCATCTGGCCCGCAACGCGGACGCCCTGACCAACCTGCTGAACTGGGCCCGGACCGGGATACCCACCCCGATGTACCCGCCGGGCGACGCCCGCGACCGGGCCATCGAGGAGGGTGCCGGCCGGCCTGCGCAGGAGCAGCTGACCGACCTGTACGACGCCTCGGGCCGGTTCGCCCAGGCGTTCACGGCGATGACGCCGACCGCGTGGGGCGCCAAGGTGACCGCGCGCAACGCCGGCGAGATCGCCGCGACGACGCTGCCCGCCAAGCGGCTGCGCGAGTTGTACATCCACCACGTCGACCTGGACGCGGGCTGGACGCCGGCGCACTGGCCGACCGAGTACGCCGACCGCGAGCTGAACGAGGTGGCGGCGTCCTTCCGCGGCCGGCCGGACTGCCCGCCGCTGCTGCTGCGCGACGACATCACCCACCGCGAGCTGCTGATCGGCCCGGAGGGCGTGGCCCCCGCCGCGGTCGTCTCGGGCCGCCGCCAGTCGCTGCTCGCCTGGCTGATCGGCCGCGCCAACGGCGACGGGTTGAGCGTCGAGCCGGCCGGGCCGCTGCCGACACCGCCCGCCTGGATGTAGCCCGCCGGTAGCCGAGAGGGCGCGCGGCCGGGGAGGATGGCCCGCATGACGTATCACGGATCCGTGAAGGTCGGCGGCGCCCCGGCCGTGCGCGAGCTGGCCGAGCTGATGATCACCAAGGTGGCCGTCGGGCCCTACGACAACGACGCCTACCTGCTGCGCTGTCGCGCCACCGATGAGCAGTTGCTGATCGACGCGGCCAACGACGCGGGCACGCTGATCACCCTGGTGGGCGACGGCGGCCTGGCCAAGGTGGTCACCACCCATCGGCACCAGGACCACTGGCAGGCGCTGGCCGAGGTGGTCGCGCACACCGGGGCCACCACGCTCGCCGGGCGCGCCGACGCCGAGGCCATCCCGGTGCCCAGCGACGTACTCCTGGACGACGGCGACACGGTGGCGTTCGGGGCGATCGAGCTTCGGGCCATCCACCTGGTGGGGCACACCGAGGGCAGCGTGGCGCTGCTGTACGACGACCCCAAGGGGCACCCGCACCTGTTCACCGGCGACTGCCTGTTCCCGGGCGGGGTGGGCAACACCTTCGGCGATCCCGCCGCCTTCGACCACCTGATCGACGATGTCGAGCACAAGTTGTTCGACGTGCTCCCCGACGAGACCTGGGTGTACCCGGGCCACGGCAACGACACCACGCTGGGCGCGGAGCGCCCCAACCTCACCGAATGGCGCGCCCGCCGCTGGTAGCGCGTCCGCGGGGCGCCGGGCCGGTTCAGGCCCGTCCGGCGCCCTCGGCGGCCCGGCGCCTGGCCCGGTGCGCCGCCACGTTCGCCCGGTTGGCGCAGGTGTCCGAGCAGTAGCGCTTGCGGCCGTTGCGCGAGGTGTCCGCGAACACGCGGTCGCAGGCCGCCGCCGCGCACACCCCGGAGCGGCCCAGACCGTAGTCGGCCACCAGGTTGGCCAGCCCCAGTGCGGTGCCGATCCGGATGCGCTGGACGAACGGCACCCCCGAGGGCGCGTGGTGCAGGTGCAGCCCATATCCGTGATCCACCAGCCGAGGTCGCGACTCGACCCGCTCCAGCAGGCCGTTGACGTGCGCCACCGCGGCCTCCAGATCACCGAGCACGAAGAACGCGCGCAGCTCCCGCGCCCAGGCGAGCAAGGGTTCGAGCGCGCTCTCGTCCAGGTCGGCGACCAGATACGAGAACGGCCTCAGCACATCGCGCGCGGACCGCACGTCCGGCGCCGCGCCCTCCTCGCCGGTCCACGCGTTGACCATCGCGACGGCAGCGCCGACCCCGTCACTGCGGTAACCGTTGACTTCCATTGAACCCTTACCTAGGCTGCGAACTATGTAAGGAGCTACACCAGTACACCTATTACCCTAGTCAACATGGGGGCAACGCGATGTCTTCCCGGTGCGACGCCTGCGGACGGATCGAGGATCCGCGTATGACCGTACTGTCCCGGCACTCCACATCCCAGGGCGAAGTCGTCTACACCCGCTGCCTGTGCGGCAGCGTCGGCGTACGACTGCGGCCGGGCCCGGACGCGCGGCGGCCCCCGCACGAGATCGTCCTCGCGCAGGGGCCGCCGGCCGTACCGCTTTTGGGTTAGACGCTCGCGTCCCGGTCCGCCTTCGCGGCCGCCTCGGCCGCCGCCCGCTCGTCCTTCTTCGTCTTGCGCAGACTCAGCACCGTGGTCACCGCCAGGGTCGCCACGATCACGCCGAGCGAGAGCGGGATGCCGATCTCCGGCACGTGCACGCCCTCGCCGTGCAGCGCCTCGAAGATCAGCTTGACCCCGATGAAGCCCAGGATCACCGACAGGCCGTACGACAGGTAGACCAGCTTCTTCAGCAGTCCGCCGATCAGGAAGTAGAGCTGGCGCAGCCCCATCAGGGCGAACGCGTTCGCCGTGAAGACGATGTACGGCTCCTTGGTCAGGCCGAAGATCGCCGGGATCGAGTCGAGCGCGAACAGCACGTCGGTGGTGCCGACGGCGATCATCACGATCAGCATCGGCGTGACCAGCCGCTTGCCGTTCTCGCGCACCACCAGCTTCATGTCGCGGTAGCCGTCGGTGGTCGGCAGCACCTTCTCGACCTTGCGCAGGAGGGCGTTCTCCTCGAACTCCTCCTCCTCGTCGGACTGCGCCTCCTTGATCAGCTTCCACGCGGTCCAGATCAGGAACGCGCCGAAGATGAAGAAGACCCACGAGAACGCGGCGACCACGGCGGCGCCGGCGGCGATGAAGGCGCCACGCAGCACGAGCGCGAGCAGCACACCCACGAGCAGCACCCGCTGCTGGTACTGCGGCGGCACCGCGAACTTGCCCATGATCAGCACGAACACGAACAGGTTGTCGACGCTCAGCGACTTCTCGGTGATGAAGCCCGCGAAGAACTCGCCGCCGGGCTCGGCGCCGGCGAAGACCGTCAGGCCGATGCCGAACAGCACGGCGAGGCCGACCCAGAACACGCCCCACAGGGACGCCTCCTTGAGGGTCACCTCGTGGGGTTTGCGGTTGATGAACAGATCGACGGCCACCAGTGCCAGCAGCACGACGATGGTCAGGATCCAGGCAACGGGTGAAACGTCCACTGCGCCTCCGGCAGACGTGGGGGGTCGCGTCATCGCCGGAGGGGGGTCTGTACCCCTCCGATTGCCTCCAGGATGCCAGAAGGTAAAGGAAACACCAAGCGATCCTTTGCCAAACCCTGGTGACAGGACGCCCGGCGATCCCTGTGCCGGGCCGGGCGGACAGCCGTCACCGGGCGGGCGCGAACCCCCGGCGCGGCTTGAGCGCGGGCGCGGGCAGGGCCTCGGGGGCACGGGCCGGCGGCACCGGCAGACCCAGACTGCGGGTGCCGAGGCCGGCGAGGAGCAGCGGCAGCAGGCGGGCGGTGACCCGGGCGTCGGCCAGGGCCGCGTGCGCGTCGGGGAAGGTCAGCCCGAAGTGGGCGCAGCAGGTGCCGAGCTTGTGGTCGGCCAGCGGCAGGCCGGACGCCTTGGCCAGCCGCATCGTGCACAGCGCGGGCAGGGTGGGCGGGGCCAGGCCGGCGGCGACGAACTCGGCCTCCAGGAAACGCTGCTCGAAGGAGGCGTTGTGGGCGACGACGACCGCACCCGCGAGCAGGCCGGCCAACTCGGTGGCGATCTGAGCGAAACGGGGCGCGCCCACCACGTCGGCGGCGGTGATCCGGTGCACGTGGCCGGCGCCCACCGACCGCCCCGGATCGAGCAGCGTGGTCCACTCGCGCAACACCTCACCGGTGCCGCGCATCCGCACGACGCCGATCTCCACGATCCGGTCCCCACGAGCGGGCGAGAACCCCGTCGTCTCCAGATCGACAACCGCGAACTCGGTCCGCGCGACCTCGGCGGCCACCCCGAGCATCCGCACCGGATCGGCATAGGCGAACAAGGCGACATCCCTTTCCCCAGGCCGCCTCGATCACGACCGACGGCCCGAGAGTCTACGACCCCAGGCCCCCGCTTCCCGCCCCTTTCCCCCCAACTCCCCCAAACCGACGACCCCTCCACCCCCAAGTCCACCCTCGGCCGACACCCTCGAACACCGGCCCGGCCGGGTGGAGGCGCCTACCAGGCCGCCGAGCGCGGCACGCGGCTACCCGAAATCGCGTAGCCGGCCCGGCGGTTGGGGGATGCGGACGGCGAGCACCACACCGCGGCTCCCGGCGCTTGGGACATGCGACATCGGCCAAACGGCAGCCCCGGCACTCGGAACACCCAAAACACCCAGCCCGTCCGGCGCTTGAGGACAACCCGGAAGGACACGACCGGCAAACCGCAGCCCCGGCGCTCCGGGCACCGAACAATCAGCCCGTCCGGCGCTTGAGGACACCGGGCCGGAGGCCACCACACGACCGCAGCCCCCGGCACCGAGGCACCCGAAACACCCAGCCCGTCCGGCGCTTGAGGACACCGGGCCGGAGGCCACCACCAACCACAGCCCCCGGCACTCGGAACACCCAAAACACCCAGCCCGTCCGGCGCTTGAGGACACCGCGCGGCCCGCGGCCCGGAAGCCCCCGCCCGGCCGCCCCCGGCCTAGCTGGCACCCGCCACCCAGGACAGGAGTTGGCGGGTGGCCTCGGCGCCGCCGGAGGGCAGGTCCGGGGTGTACACCCACGGCAGGCCGATCCACGGATCCATGATGTGATCCTCCGGAATCGCCGTCAGCCGCAACAACGACCGCCACAACGGCTCCAGCAGCGGCCCGAACGACTCGGCGTCCACCCGCGACCCGACCACGATCACGTGCACCCCGACCCGCGGCCCCTCCTCGACGATGTGCCGCAACTGAGCCGCACTGCGATCGTCGAACCCGAACGGGAAATCGTGCACCAGCAACAACTGCCGCGCCAGATCCAGCCCGTCCGGCAGCGAGTCCACCGCGTCGTTGGCCACCGCCATCCGCACCAGCTCGATGCGGTCGATGATCCGACCCAGCAGCGCCGAGATGTCGGCCGCGTCGGTGGCCACCGGACCCACCAGCAGCCGTGAGGCCGCCAGCGGCTGCAACGGCGCCGCCGCCGTGCCCTTGCCCGCCGGGTCGATCACGTGCACCTTGAATTCGCCCACCGGGAAGGCCGCGAACATCCGCGCGGTCAACGACACCGCCAGCTCGTTCGCCCGCTCCGCGCCGTCGCCCCGCTCGCCCTCCAGACCGGTGGCGCCGGTGTCCACCCACAACCCGCGGTCCATCGGCAGCCGCAACACCATCGGCACCCGCAACTCGGGCCGCTCCGGCAGATACAGGTCGCCGAGCCGAATCGCCGGCGCCCCGTCCTCCGGCGCCTGCCACCCGGCCCACGAGGTGCTGTCCCAACGCGCCATCACCGGCGGCAGGTTGGGCTCCAACTGCTCGACCTCGCCGACCAGTTGCGCGGTGTCGCGATCCAGTACCGCCTTGGCCTGCTCGGCCAGCGCCCGATGCCGGTCCCGCGCGGTGTCCTGCGCGGCCAGCCCGGCGGGCGAAAAGCGCGCGGCGGGGTCGTTGAGGACCCCCTCCAGTTCCTTGTCCAGCCGGCCGTCCGCGTACTCGATCGCCGAGCGATAGGCCGCCGCCGACCGCGCCGCGTCCTCGAACACGCCCCAGACCTGCTCGTACAGCTTCTCCACCTCGCGCCGCGCGGCCCGCCGGTTCGCCTCCTGCTCGACATCCGGCGGCGGCGCGGCCCAGGCCATCCCGCCGTTGGCGTCCACGCGCGGCACGGTGCCCGGCTCGCGCGGCTCCGTGGGCGCGTTCGCGGCGCTGAACGGCGCGGCGGCCGGCCCGCCGAGCGCGGTCCGCGCGCGGTCCACCACCCGGGCCCGGTTCTGTACCCCGACGTCCTTGAGCAGCGCCTCCAGGCCCGCTTCGTAGCCCTGCCCGACGGCGCGCACCTTCCACGCCCCCTGGCGCCGGTACAGCTCGACGGTGTGCAGTGCCCGCTCGTTGCCGAGGTCGGTGACCCGGAAGGAGGCCAGGTCCTCGCCCCCCGCGCGCACGGTGACCACGGGCGCCGCGACCACGCCGAAGCGATCCACGCCGCCGCCCTCGAGCGAGGCGCCGACCAGCACCCGCTCGACCTCGGCGGGCAGTTTGTCCAACTCGAAGGTCGCACCGGCCTGACGGATCGTCACCCCGGCGGTGTCGCCACCGCCGCGCTGGACCACGTCGTCGTCGCCGCGGACCCGATCGTCGGCCCCCACCAGGGCCACCACCAGCTCGACCGGACACTGCGCCGCGACCTCGACCTCCACCCGGGTGTCGGGCAGTGCCAGATTCTGACCCCGTACCAGTTCGGTGCTCACGTGCGTTCGTCCCCTCCCCGCCCCGCCGGGACGGACCCCGCGCGAGCGGGCCGGGAGGCGTCGTCCGCCCGTCCCGGCCCGCTCGCCATGTTTGGTTGTGCGTCCTACAGGTGCGCCATCAGAGCCGGCAGGAGGTCGCGCAGGGTCTGCCCGTGGGCGGGCTCGCCGATCGCGGCCATCTTCCAGCCGGTGCCGTGCCGGTACAGCTTGGCCATGATCTGGCCGGTGTAGTTGCCACCGCCGGAGAGCGTGTAGCGGGCCAGCTCGGTGTTCGTGGTCTCGTCCACGATCCGGCAGAACGCGTTCTCGATCTCCTGGAAGGTCTGCCCCTGGAAGGAGCTGACCGTGAAGATGATCTGGTCCACGTGCACCGGCACGCGACCCAGGTCCACCAGGATCGACTCGTCGTCGCCGTCACCGTGCCCGGTCAGGTTGTCGCCGGTGTGGCGCACGGACCCGTCCTTGCTGGTGAGCTGGCCGAAGTAGCAGACGTCGACCGGCTGGTTCTCCGCGAAGAGCACGCACGACGCGTCGAGGTCGACCTCCTTCTCCCGGCTGCCGAACAGGCCGCGGCGCTTGATGGCGTCCCAGCCCAGGCCCATCCGGACCATGGTCAGCTCGCCACCACCCGGCTTGTCGAGTGAAATCCTCTGGCCCTTGGACATGTTGACGGCCACTGGCGACGTCTCCCCTCACAGATTTTCGGTCACGCGGCTCGTGGGCCCCGCCCCGGAACGAGGCGGGCGGGCCCGTACTGGCCGCAGAGTAGTCCTCGGGGGTCGCCGGTGTCCCGGCGAGCCCCCTCGGACACATTCAGGGTCACGAACCTACCGGTCATGACGTACGGACTCGGCAGGCCGTTCCCTCGGATCCGGCGAGCCGTCCCGTCATCCTGCTACGCGATGCCCGCGGCCTTCATCCCGCGCAGCTCCTTCTTCAGCTCCCCGACCTCGTCGCGCAACCGCGCGGCCAGCTCGAATTGCAGTTCGGAGGCGGCGGCGTGCATCTGGTCCGTCATCACCCGGATCATGTCGGCCAGGTCGGTCGCGGGCATGTCGCTCGCCCCGCCCTTGCGGCCGAGCGCCGGCACCGGTGCCTTCTGCCGGCCCCGGCCCCCGCCGGACAGCAGGTCGTCGGTGTCCGCGTCCTCGCGCGAGATCGAGTCGAGGATGTCCACGATCTTCTTGCGCAGCGGCTGCGGGTCGATGCCGCGCTCGGCGTTGTACGCGACCTGCTTCTCGCGCCGGCGATTCGTCTCGTCGATCGCCTTCTCCATCGACGGGGTGATCCGGTCCGCGTACATGTGCACCTGGCCGGACACGTTGCGCGCGGCGCGGCCGATGGTCTGGATCAGCGAGGTGCCCGAGCGCAGGAAGCCCTCCTTGTCCGCGTCCAGGATGGACACGAGCGAGACCTCGGGCAGGTCCAGGCCCTCGCGGAGCAGGTTGATGCCGACCAGCACGTCGAACTCGCCCAGCCGCAGCTCGCGCAGCAGCTCCACCCGGCGCAGCGTGTCGATGTCGCTGTGCAGGTAGCGCACCCGCACACCCTGCTCCAGGAAGTAGTCGGTCAGGTCCTCGGACATCTTCTTGGTGAGCGTGGTGACCAGCACCCGCTCGTCCTTCTCGGCCCGGATCCTGATCTCGTGCAGCAGGTCGTCGATCTGGCCCTCGGTCGGCTTGACCACCACCTCGGGGTCGACCAGACCGGTCGGCCGGATGATCTGCTCGACCACCTTGTCGGCCTTGGCCAGCTCGTACTTGCCGGGCGTCGCCGACAGGTACACCGTCTGGCCGACCCGCTCCAGGAACTCCTCCCACTTCAGCGGGCGGTTGTCCATCGCGGACGGCAGCCGGAAGCCGTGTTCGACCAGCGTGCGCTTGCGCGACGCGTCGCCCTCGTACATCGCGCCGATCTGCGGCACGGTCACGTGCGACTCGTCCAGCACCAGGACGAAGTCCTCGGGGAAGTAGTCGAGGAGCGTGTTCGGCGCGCTGCCGGCCTCGCGGCCGTCCATGTGCCGCGAGTAGTTCTCCACGCCGGAGCAGGTGCCGATCTGGCGGAGCATCTCGATGTCGTAGGTGGTGCGCATGCGCAGTCGTTGCGCCTCCAGCACCTTGCCCTGCTTCTCCAGCAGCGCCAGCGACTCCTCCAGCTCACGCTCGATCCCGACGACCGCGCGCTCCATGCGCTCGGGGCCGGCCACGTAGTGGGTGGCGGGGAAGACGTACAGCTCGTCGTCCTCGCTGACCACCTCGCCGGTGAGCGGGTGCAGCGTCATCAGCGACTCGATCTCGTCGCCGAACATCTCGATCCGCACGGCCAGCTCTTCGTAGACCGGGAAGATCTCGATCGTGTCGCCGCGCACCCGGAAGGTGCCGCGCGTGAACGCGACGTCGTTGCGGGTGTACTGGTTGCCCACGAAGCGGCGCAGCAGTTCGTCCCGCTCGATCTCCTCGCCGACCCGCAGCCGGACCATGCGGTCCACGTATTCCTGCGGGGTGCCCAGGCCGTAGATGCAGGACACCGAGGCGACCACGACCACGTCACGGCGGGTCAGCAGCGAGTTGGTGGTCGAGTGCCGCAGCCGCTCGACCTCCTCGTTGATCGAGGAGTCCTTCTCGATGTAGGTGTCGGTGGTCGGGACGTACGCCTCGGGCTGGTAGTAGTCGTAGTACGAGACGAAGTATTCGACGGCGTTGTTGGGCAGCAGCTCGCGGAATTCGTTGGCGAGCTGCGCGGCGAGGGTCTTGTTGGGCGCCATGACGAGCGTCGGTCGCTGCAGTCGCTCGATCATCCACGCGGTCGTCGCCGACTTCCCCGTGCCGGTGGCGCCGAGCAGCACCACGTTGCGGTCGCTGGCCTTGATCCGCTCCTCGAGCAGATCGATCGCCTGCGGTTGGTCGCCGGACGGTTGATAGGGACTGACGACCTCGAAAGGCGCCACTCTGCGTTCGAGATCGGTGATGGGTCGCACCCCATACACGTTACGACCCCACACCGACAAACGCCGCGAGCCCAACCCTCGGCAGCCTTCCGTACCCCCGGAAACCCACCCCCGAGGCCACGACGGGCCGCCCACGGGCCGGATCGGGTCACCCGCGCACCGGAGCAACCGCAGCCTCCACACCAAACGCAACGGGCGCAGCGGCCGGGTAAACCCCGCCGACCCGCGCCGCGCCCACGACCAAGCCTCAGGCGCCCGTCAACCGCTCCCACAACGAGCGCACCTGCGGCTCCAGCGCCTCCAGCGGCCCGTCGTTGTCGATCACCACGTCCGCCACCGCCAGCCGCTGCTCCCGCGACGCCTGCGCGGCCATCCGGGCCCGCGCGTCGGCCTCCGGCATGCCCCGCAGCCGCACCAGCCGGTCCAGCTGCGTCTCGGGGGCCACGTCCACGACCACCACCAGGTCGTACAACCCCGCCAGGTCGTTCTCCACGAGCAGCGGCACGTCGTTGACCAGCACCGCGTCCTCCCCGGCCGCCGCCGTCAACTCCGCCGCGCGCGCCCCGACCAGCGGATGCACGATCGTGTTCAGCGCGGCCAGCCGCTCCGGCGCGCCGAAGACGATCCGGCCCAGCCCCGGTCGATCCAGCGAGCCGTCGGGCAGCAGCACCGACTCGCCGAATTCGGCGACCACCGCCGCCAGGCCGGGCGTCCCGGGCGCCACCACCTCGCGCGCGATCCGGTCCGAGTCGATCACCACCGCGCCCAGCTCCGCGAGCAGGCGCGCCACCTCGCTCTTGCCCGCCCCGATCCCACCGGTCAGGCCGACGTTTCCCCTGCTGCCCATGCCCGCGCCCCTCGTCCGTACCCGGGTCAACCACGACCGGGCCACCGTAGCGGCCGGGCGGCGCCCGCCCCCAAGGCCCCGGCCCCGGACACGCGAAGGCCCGCCCCGGACCACCGGGACGGGCCTTCGCGCGGTATGGGGCGTCAGATGTTGAGCTTGCGGAAGATCGGGCGCGGCACGTGCCGCAGCGCCGACATCACGAAGCGGAACTGACCAGGCACCCACACCACCGACGACTTGCGCCGCAGGCCCTTGACGATCGCCTCGGCGACCACCTCGGGCGTGGTGGCCAGCGGCACGTCCGGCAGACCCTCGGTCATCTTGGTGCGGACGAACCCGGGCCGGACCACCATCACGTGCACGCCGGTGCCGTGCAGCTTGTCGCCCAGGCCCTGCGCGAACGCGTCCAGGCCGGCCTTGGTCGAACCGTAGATGAAGTTCGACTTGCGGGCCCGCTCGCCGGCCACCGACGAGATCACCGCGAGCGCCCCGTGCCCCTGCCGGGACAGCGCGTTGGCCGCCGCGAGCCCGGCCGAGACGCCGCCCACGTAGTTCACCTGCGCGACGCGCGCGGCGGCGGCCGGGTCCTTCGCGTCCGCGTCCTGGTCGCCGAGCACCCCGAACGCGAGCAGCACGACGTCGATGTCGCCCGCCGCGAAGACCTCGTCGATGGTCTTCTCGTGGTCGTCGGGCTCGGCCGCGTCGAACGCGACCACCTCGACCGTGGCGCCGCGACCGCGCAGGTCGTCGGCGGCGGCCTCGAGCCCGGCGGAGGGGCGTCCGGCGAGCACGACCCGCCGCACGCGCTCGGCGACCATCGCGCGGGCCGTGGTCAGCGCGATCTCGGAGGTACCGCCGAGAACGAGCAGGGACTGCGGTGCGCCCAAGGCGTCTTTCACGGTGCGTCCTTCACAAAAGCGTGGTTCACGAGACGGAGGAGGGAGTGCTGCGTGGCCGGCCGGTCAGATGCCGAGCCGGCGCGCCTGGTCGGAGACGAAGACCCCGTCCGGGTCGACCTTGGCGCGCACCTCGCGGAACCGCTCCAGCCGCGGGTACATCCGGGCCAGGTCGGCCGGGTCCATCCGCGAGTCCTTGGCGAGGTAGAAGCGGCCCTCGTTGGTCAGCACGATCTCGTCGAGCTCGCGCAGCAGCCGGGCCAGGCCGGGGGTGTTGGTCGGGAAGTCGAGGGTCAGCGTCCAGCCCGGCTTGGGGAAGGACAGGAAGCCCGCGTTGCCCGGACCGAAGCGCTTGAGCACGGTGAGCGAGGAGGGCGCGCCGTGCCGGCTGATCGTCTCGACCGCCTTGACCAGCCCGTCCTCGCGGCCGAACGGCACCACGAACTGGTACTGGAGGAAGCCGGTCCGCCCGTAGACCCGGTTCCACTCCTGGACCAGGTCGAGCGGGTGGAAGAACGCGGTGATCGACTGGAGTTGGCCGACCTTGTGCTTGGGCGCCTTGCGGTACCACAGCTCGTTGAACAGCCCCATGGTGAGCTTGTTCGGCAGCCGACCCGGCACCAGGTCCGGCACGGTCAGCAGCGAGCCGGTACGAAAGCGCAGCGGGTCCCGGCGCCGCTTGGCGGGCAGGTCGTCCAGCGCCGCGAACTCGCCGCAGGTGAGCACGCAGCGGCCCAGGTTGGGGCCCTTGGCCAGGCAGTCGAGCCAGGCGACGGTGTACGTGTACTTCTCGTCCGTCTCGGCCATCAGCGCCATCGCCTCGTCGAGGTTGCGCGTGCGGTCGGTGTCCACCGACGCGAGCGAGGTCTCGATGGGCGTCATGCGGATGGTCGCCGACAACACCAGGCCGGTCAGGCCCATGCCGCCGGCGGTGGCCCAGAACAGCTCCGGGTCGTTGTCCGGGGTGACGGTGCGCTCGGTGCCGTCGGCCAGGAGCAGGTCCATGGACAACACGTGGTTGCAGAAGCTGCCGTCGGCGTGGTGGTTCTTGCCGTGCACGTCGGCGCCGATCGCGCCGCCCACGGTCACCTGCCGGGTGCCGGGGGTGACGGGGACGAAGAAGCCGAACGGGACGAACAGTTCGATCAGCCGGTCCAGGCTGACCCCGGCCTCGCAGGTGACCAGGCCGCGTTCCAGGTCCACCGCGAGGATCCGGTCCAGGCCGGTCATGTCCAGGACGGTGCCGCCGCCGTTCTGCGCGGGGTCGCCGTACGAGCGGCCCAGGCCGCGGGCGATCACCCCACGCGAGGTGCGCTGCCCGAGGGCGGTGGCGACCTGCTCGCGGGTGGTGGGTCGCACGACGTCGGCGAAGGTGGGGGCGGTGCGTCCCCACCCGTTCAGCCGGACCCGCCGAGCGGTTGGTCGTACGTCGGCCGACGGGCCGTCAGACATGGAACACTCCCAGAACAAAGGTGAGAAGCCAGGCGAAGCCAAGGCCGACGAGGACCTTGTCCTTGAGGAGAACGTCCTCGGGGGACCCCGCGGTTCCGGCGTCCACGTACACGGCGTAGCGCAGGAAGGCGAAGCCGAACGGGACCAGGGACAACTGGTGCCAGGCCAGGGTGGAATCGCCCTCGGGGATCTGGAACGCCCACAGCGAGTAGGTGAGCAGCGTCACCGACACCGCCATCTGCCACACGAAGCGCAGGTAGGTGATCGAGTAGTTGGCCAGCGAGGCGCGCGTCTTGGCCGCCTCCTCGCCCATCAACACCATCTCCGAGTAGCGCTTGCCCGCGACCATGAACAACGACCCGAAGCCCGCGGTGAGCAGGAACCAGCGCGACAGCGGCAGTTCGGACGCGGTGCCGCCGGCCATCGCCCGGAACAGGAAGCCGGAGGCGACCATGGCCAGGTCGAGCACGACCACGTGCTTGAAGGAGAAGCAGTACGCGACGTTGAGCACCACGTACAGGCCCAGCACCAGCGCGGTCCCCGGGTTGCACAGCAGCACCCCGAGCACCACGGCGGCGATGCCCAGGATCGGGCCGAGCGTCCAGGCGAGCTTGACCGGCACCACGCCGGAGGCGATCGGGCGGTTGCGCTTGGTGGGGTGCTCGCGGTCGGCCTCGACGTCGAACGCGTCGTTGATGTAGTAGATCGCCGAGGCGGCGAGGCAGAACAACACGAACATGATCGCGCTGTGGCCCAGGACGTAGCCCTCGTCCAGTCGCCCGGCCGCCAGCGGCGCGGCGAACACGAGCACGTTCTTGACCCACTGTTTGGGCCGGGCCAGCTTCAGCAGGCCGCCGGCCAGTCCGCCACGCGGCGGCGCGGGCGCCTCGACCGGGGTCGGGGCCACGGCGGTCGCCGCCCCGGCGGCCGGGCCCGGTACGACCAGGGCCTCGTCCGGCTCGAGCGACGCTTCGACTTCGGATGTACTCAAGACTTCAGAACCCCTTCGGACGCTCTGCGCGGCGGACCCAGGCCCGACCCAGGCCACCCGCGGCGAGACCCATGGTCGCGCCGGCGGCCACGTCGGACGGATAGTGGACGCCCACGACGAGCCGCGAGAAACACGTCGCGGCGGCTGCCGTGCCGGTGACGGCCGTGGGCAGCAGACCGTGGAACGCCACGGCCGCGGCAGCGGAGGAGACGGAGTGCGAGGAGGGGAAGCTGTGTCGGCCGGCGGTGCGCACGGTCGGCTCCAGACCCGCTATCGCCGGTCGGGGGCGGCGCACGACCCGCTTGATCACCATGCTGGCCACGTGCGCCCCGGCGACGGTCGCGGTGGCGCGCAGCCACTCGGGCCGACGGTCGCGGTCCACCGCGGCGCCGACCAGACCCGCGGCGAGCCAGACACCCGCGTGCTCCCCGGCGAAGGACAGCGCCTTGCTCGTGCGCTGGACGACCGGGTGCCCGGTGCGCCCGCGCACCTCGCGGTACAGGGCGACGTCGGACGCGCCGACGGTCTTGACTACCTGCCCGGTGGCGAACGCTCCACCAAAGGCCATCGAAATCCCCAATTCCTACTGCACGTCGAGTGGTCGCCCTGCCCCGAAGTCCGGGGGCCTACGTGCTCCGGCGGTCGTCCCGACCGCCACACGGGCCACTTCCATATGAGCCCGGCGCATGGCACCAATGAGTCAGGGTACGCGAACCTCGCAGGCGCTCTTCGCCGAGTCGGCCCGGTATCGCCCCGAAGGGGCCGCCACCGATCGGGCACCCGTCCTGCGGCTTCGTTCCAGGTCACACGC
Source organism: Embleya sp. NPDC056575 (assembly GCF_042793325.1). Taxonomy (NCBI): domain Bacteria; kingdom Bacillati; phylum Actinomycetota; class Actinomycetes; order Kitasatosporales; family Streptomycetaceae; genus Embleya; species Embleya sp. NPDC056575. The sequence goes on along the minus strand of NZ_JBHTVA010000012.1, from coordinate 72,419 downwards.
TGCCGAACGGGTGGCACCGCCCGGGCCGCGACCGGCATTTCGTGACGGAACTGTGGCAGACCCGCAGCCTGCGCGAGGCCGGGCCGATGCACAAGCGCGTCCTTGCGCGCGGTCAGCGCAGCGGCGCCGGGGAGAATCCGCCGATCACGAGCCGGGTCGGCGCGCCGCCGCCGTCGGCCGGCACCGACCACACGTCGCCGGCCGCGCCGGAGCCGGTGGGCAGTGCGTACCCCACCGTGTGGTCATCGATCCAGATCGCCTGGTCGTCCACGCTGTGCGTCTCCGCGAGCGGCGTCTCGCGCATCGTGGCGAGGTCGAGCACATGCAGCCGCCACGGGTTGCGGGTGCTCTGCGAGATCTTCTTCTTGAACACCAGCCGGGTCCCGTCGGGGGACAACGACGGGCATTCGACGTTCTCCCGCAGCACCGTCATGGTGCGCGCCGCGAGGTCCCCGCGGACCAGGTAGGTGCGGCCGGTGGTGTTGGTCGACAAGGTGGCGTAGAAGGTGTTGTCGTCGGCGGTGAAGGTGACACCCCAGAAGTTGCGGTCCGGCGACTTGAGTTCCTTGCCGTCGCGGGTGGTGGTGAAGTCCTCCAGGTTCGCGGTCAGCTCGCCCGTGCGGGTGTCCAGGATCGAGGTCCGGGTGGAGAAGGTCATGGACGCGTACGAGTCGCCGTAGACGAACACGGTCCACGAGGCCATCCGCCCCGACGCCGAGACCCGGGCCCGGTTGGGCGTGCCGGCCAACTCGACCCGGCGCACCTGACGCAGGTCCGCGTCCAGGACCAGCGCCACGGGGGTCCTGGTCAGGCCGCCCTCGGTGGCCAGGCACACCGCGGTGCCGCCGGCGGCGTAGACCCGGTCGCAGGAGCGCTCGCCCACCGTGCGCGGCCCGCCCGGATCGGCCGCCGCGACGGTGGCCAGCCGGCCGTACCCCGGACCCGACTCGGTGCTGCGGAACAACAACCGCGGCGCGCCGACCAGGCTCAGCGGCGGCCCGCCAGGCGCGGTGCCGTCGCCGCCGTAGAGCCGGTCGTCCTCGCGCCGCACCGCGTACACCGTGTAGCCGACCGCGATGCCCGCGAGCAGCACCAGGACCAGCGCGAACACCAGTACGCGCCGCCGGGTGACCGCCGGCTTCACCGGCGCGTCGGCGTCGAGGTCAACGGACATCGTGGACCTCCGTGGGTCGCGTCGCCCGCACCCGGCGACCCGCCAGGGCGAGGGTGGAGCCGAACAGGGCCACCGCGAGGGCGACCGCGAGCACCCGGATCGCCGTCGCCGGCCCCCACGCGCTCCACAACGCGCCGAAGACCATCGAGGAGGCGAACCGGCCCACCGCCTGCCCGGTCTGCACCACCGCCATCCCGCCCGCCCGACCCGCCGCCGGCAACCGCGCCCCCACCGCGGCCGACAACACGCCGTCGGTGGCCGCGTAGAACACCCCGTGCAGGGCGAGCACCGTCAGCAACAGCGGCACCCCGCCGAGCGGGCCGCCCAGGAACACATACGCCGCGAGCAGCGCCCCGTGCCCGGCCAGGAACACCCGGCGCCGCCCGATCCGGTCGGCCAGCCGCCCCAACGGCAGCGCCAGCACCAGGTAGACCCCGGCGGTGCCCAGCGGCAACAGCGGGAACCAGTGCGGGCGGATCTCCAGCCGGTGCTGGAGCAGCAGATACACGAACGCGTCGCTGACGGTGACCAGGCCCAGCACCGCCGCCACCACGCACAACCGGCGATAGGGCCGATCCCGCAACAGCCGCGCCCCGTCACGCCATCCGGGCCGGTGCCGCGGGGGATCGCGGTGGTCGCGCACGAACAGCACGAGCATCGCCACCGCCACCAGGCCGACGCAGCAACTCACCACGAACACCGCGTCGTAGGCGGTGCCCACCGCCGCCAGGATGGTGAACGCCACCAGCGGCCCGGTGAACGCCCCGACCGTGTCGAGCGCACGATGCACGCCGAACGCGCGCCCCTGCGCCTCGGGCGTGCTGGACAGCGAGATCAGCGCGTCGCGCGGCGCCGTCCGCAGCCCCTTGCCGGCCCGGTCGGCGGCGAGCACCGCGCCGATCCCCGGCACCGAGGCGCCGACCAGCGGCAGGCCGAGCTTGGCCACGGCGGACATCCCGTAGCCGACCACCGCGACCGGCTTGCGGGCGGCGAACCGATCCGCGAGGTGGCCGCCGATCAGCCGCAGGAAGACCGTGACACCGGAGTACAGGCCGTCCAGGAAGCCGAATTGAAGCATCGTCAGGCCCAGGCCCGTGACCAGGTAGACCGGCATCACCGCGGTGACCATCTCGGAGGAGATGTCGGTGACCAGACTGACCATGCCCAGGGCGATCACATTGCCGGTGACCACCGCACCGCGCCCCGGCCCGGGCCGCGCGAGCGGCACATCCGCACGTGTGGACGAGACGTACACGCCGCACCCTCCCCCGGCTGCCGTGTGACCGATCCCGACCCTAGTCCCGTTCGCGCCCCCGCACCGGAAAACGCCGACGCCCCGAGACGTCGAAAGGCCCCACCTCCCCGAAGGGAGATGGGGCCTCGCGATACATCCGGCTACCCGAGGTTCACCTCAGGCGTCGTGTGCCCGAGTTCAGCTCTGGCCGCCGGCCAGCTTCTCGCGCAGCGCGGCCAGCGCCTCGTCGGACGCGAGGGCGCCGCCGGTGGTGTCGGCCTCGACCTCGTCGTCACCACCCGAGGAGTACGCGCCCGCGGCCTCGCCGGCCACGGCCTCCGCCTCGGCCTCGCGGGCCTTGACGACCTGCTGCTGGTGCGACTCGAAGCGCGCCTGGGCGTCGGCGTACTGCTTCTCCCACTCCTCGCGCTGCTTGTCGAAGCCCTCGAGCCAGTCGTTGGTCTCGGGGTCGAAGCCGTCCGGGTAGATGTAGTTGCCCGCGTCGTCGTAGGTCGCGGCCATGCCGTACAGGGTCGGGTCGAACTCGGCCGTGGCCGGGTCCGCGCCGAACGCCTCGTTGGCCTGCTTCAGCGAGAGGCTGATGCGGCGACGCTCGAGGTCGATGTCGATGACCTTGACGAAGATCTCGTCGCCGACCTGGACGACCTGCTCCGGGATCTCCACGTGGCGCTCGGCCAGCTCGGAGATGTGCACCAGGCCCTCGATGCCCTCGTCCACGCGGACGAACGCACCGAACGGAACGAGCTTGGTGACCTTGCCGGGAACGACCTGGCCGATCTGGTGGGTCCGGGCGAACTGCTGCCACGGGTCTTCCTGGGTCGCCTTCAGCGACAGGGAGACACGCTCGCGGTCCATGTCGACGTCGAGGACCTCGACGGTGACTTCCTGACCGACCTCGACAACCTCGGACGGGTGGTCGATGTGCTTCCAGGACAGCTCGGAGACGTGCACCAGGCCGTCGACGCCGCCGAGGTCCACGAACGCACCGAAGTTGACGATCGAGGAGACGACGCCCGTGCGGACCTGACCCTTCTGCAGGGTCGTGAGGAATGTCTGGCGCACCTCGGACTGGGTCTGCTCGAGCCAGGCACGGCGGGACAGGACCACGTTGTTGCGGTTCTTGTCCAGCTCGATGATCTTGGCTTCGAGCTCCTTGCCCACGTACGGCTGGAGGTCCCGCACACGACGCATCTCGACCAGCGAGGCCGGGAGGAAGCCGCGGAGGCCGATGTCCAGGATGAGACCACCCTTGACGACCTCGATGACGGTACCGGTGACGATGCCGTCCTCTTCCTTGATCTTCTCGATCGTGCCCCAGGCGCGCTCGTACTGCGCCCGCTTCTTCGAGAGGATCAGGCGGCCTTCCTTGTCCTCCTTCTGGAGAACCAAGGCCTCGATGTGGTCACCGACAGTGACGACCTCGTGGGGGTCCACGTCGTGCTTGATGGAAAGCTCGCGGGACGGGATGACGCCTTCGGTCTTGTAACCGATGTCGAGCAGGACCTCGTCCCGGTCGACCTTGACGATCACGCCATCCACGATGTCGCCGTCGTTGAAGTACTTGATCGTCTCATCGATCGCTGCGAGGAAGTCTTCCTCGGAGCCGATGTCGTTGACCGCCACCTGCGGGGTGGTGCTGGGCGTGGCCTCGGTGCTGCTCGTCATGTGGGTAAGGGCTCCGGGTACGGACAGAAGTCGTTTTCAAACACGCTTGTGGACCCGGTTTCGCCCCCGACGACCGCAGTCCATGCAAGAGGATGGCGTGGGATCGACAAAGGTGAGCGCGACCTGCTCCGTCTGAGTTCACGCAGGCCCGCGGCGCAACTTGCAGCATACGGGGCCGACCGGGTGCGGTCAACGCGCACCGGATGCATGCGATCAACCCGGACGTCCCGAAGGGAGTACCCTACGCGCGTCCGTGCCCGCCCGCAGCGATACCGCGGCTTCACCGCAACCTGGGAGCCAAGTGAACCGGCCCACGTCCCACGACCCCCACGCGTCACTGGTCGCGCGCTACGTCGACCCCGAGGACGCGGAAGGCGTCGACGACGACGCGGTACGCCGCAGGGTCGGCCTCGTCGAGAGTGTGCGCGCGGGCCGGCGGTGGTGGGACGCGAACGCCGACGAGTACCAGGTCGAGCACGGCGACTTCCTCGGCGACGCGCGCTTCACGTGGTGCCCGGAGGGACTGGACGAGGACCGGGTGAAGCTGCTCGGCCCGGTCGAGGGGCGCACCGTGCTCGAAGTGGGCGCGGGCGCGGCGCAGTGTTCGCGGCGACTGCTCGCGCGCGGCGCGTTCCCGATCGCGCTCGACCTGTCGCTGCGCCAGCTCCAGCACTCGCGCCGGCTGGACGCCGAGCACGGCACCCGGGTGCCGGTGGTGCAGGCCGACGCGGGCCGGCTGCCGTTCGCCGACGCGAGCTTCGATCTCGCGTTCTCCGCGTACGGCGCGCTGCCGTTCAGCCCGGACGGGGCGGGGATCATGCGCGAGGTGTTCCGGGTGCTGCGACCGGGCGGGCGGTGGGTCTTCTCGATCACCCACCCGATCCGCTGGGCGTTCCCGGACGAGCCGGGGCCGGAGGGGCTGACCGCGGTCGCCTCGTACTTCGACACGACCCCCTACGTCGAGCAGGACCACACCGGCCGGGCCACCTACGTCGAACAACACCGCACGCTCGGCGAGCGGGTACGCGAGGTGGTCGGCGCCGGCTTCCACCTCCTGGACATCGTCGAGCCGGAATGGCCCGACGACCTGGATTCCACCTGGGGCGGCTGGAGCCCCCTACGCGGGCGCCTGATCCCCGGCACGGCGATCTTCGTCTGCGCCAAGGACTGAGCACCCCGGAATCGACGGACGCCCGAGAAGCCGGGCCGGGCGTCCGCGATGCCCCGGATCCGCGACACGCACACGACACGCAACGGGCGGAGCGGGCGGGTACACCGAACTCGCGCGCAAGGCGCGCTATCGCACCTCGGCCAAGGTGGGTGCCTCCTCCTCGACCGACGGCCGCGGCCGCGCCGCCTTACGGTCCGCCACGAACTGCAACACGACGGCCGTCACAAAGAACAACACGCCCACCACGATCAACCCCAACGGCGCCGTGTCGTGCAGCAGCCGCAGCGTCCCGCTCCACTCCTTCGCGTCCGCGACGAGCGCGGCCGACCACTGCGGGCGCAGCTTGAAGGTGCCGTCGAAGACCTTGGTGACCGCCGGCTTGGCGTTGGGGTCGTCCGCCGGCGGCGACGTGCGCAGCTCCTCGGTGCGGGTCTCCTCGACGTACACCGGGATGCCCGTGACCGGCTCCACCCACATCTTCCGGGTCGCGGTGTACCAGAGCTGCATGCCCTCCTTCTCCACCGCGACCGGGTCCAGGCCGCCCGGGAGTTGCCTGGGCATCGGGATCTTCATCCACGGCACGACCTGCTCGAAGCGGTACGTCCGCAGCCCGTCGCGCTTGTCGGTGCCCTTGTACGAGATCACGTTCGCGCTGTGCGCCTGCGAGTCGTAGTAGTTGTAGTCGCGCTTGCCGGTGAAGAACGGCCACTTGTAGGCGAGGCCGGTGTGCGCGGCCGGGGCGCCGTCGACGGATTCGCCGCAGCAGTTCTTCGGGATCTGGCCGGCCGCGTCGAACGCGTAGCGCTCGGGCAGTTGGGTGACCACCTTGCCGGTGCCGTCCAGCACGGCCAGGTTCAGGTCCCACACCACGGTCGAGCCGTGACTGTCCTTGGCGTTGGGCCGGATCGCCTGGATCGCGGTGACCTTGGCCTTGCCCGGGCCCTCGGGCGCGCCCAAAAGCGTGGCGTTCGTCGCGTCCAGGACCAGCACCCGGTAGGCGTCCTCGCCCGCGAGCGCCTTGGCCACCACTCTCGGGAGGACGAACTCGCGCAACAGCGGCGCCAGGGCCACGCAGAACACGGCCGCGACCAGAAGGATCAGACCGGACTTACGACGCATCGAGGTGGACCCCTTGACGATGGAACCGGGTACGGATTCGCGCCGGCGTGGTCAGGGACGCGCGGGCGGGCTCGTGACCTGGAGCGGCTTGTGCACGGGCCCGGGATCCGCGGCGGCGCACGCGTTCAGCACGAACGCGGCCCCGACCGCGAGGATCGCCCCGGCCACGACCGCTGCGAAGGAACGCATTCGGCGGTCCCACCTTTCCTGCTGCCCCGGCCGACGCCGCGACGGTCGACGATGGGGCACGGTAGCAAGAAACGAGAACAGGTTCCCGTTTTTTGCGGATCGGATTCCGCTCGGGTTCGCGCCGGCTACCGACCGTCCGCCGTCGCGGCGTCGGCCGACGACGCCGAGGCGGACTGCTCCGGCGCTCCCGACGCACTCGACGAGATCGGCGGCGTCACCGACCCCGACGCGCTCGCCGTCGCGCTCTTCGACGGATCACCCGTCGCCGGCGACTCCGCCGACTTGGTGGCGGCGGGCTTCGTGGTCGGCGCCTTCGTGGTCGGCTTGACCGGCTGCCGCGCGTCGGGCACCGAACGCGCACCCGTCGCGTAGTAGGTCATCCACGAGGTGACCGTGCGCAGGTATTCGTTGGAGTGGTTGTAGCTGAGGATGGCCGCGTTCAGCCCGGCCCCGGTGGACAGGTCCCGGTTGCCCGCGCACAGGTAGCGCCCCGCGGTGAGCGTCGCGTCGAAGATGTTCTGCGGGTTGGCCACGCCGTCCCGGTTGCCGTCCATCGCCCAGCTCTTCCAGGTGGACGGGATGAACTGCATCGGCCCCACGGCGCGGTCGAACTCGGTGTCGAAGTCGTAGCGTCCGCCGTCGGTGTCGGTGATCCGGGCGAACTGCCCGCCGTCCAGGCGTGGACCCAGGATCGGGGTCACCGACGTGCCGTCCACGGTCACGTTGCCGCCGTACGCGTGCTCCGACTCCACCCGGCCGATGCCCGCGAGCAGCGTCCACGGCAGTTTGCAGCCGGGATCCATCCGGGCCAGATTCGACGCCGCCTGCTGATACGCCAGCAGCACCGTCTGGGGTATCCCGCCGGTCCCGGTCGCGGCGGTGCCCCGCGGCCCGGCCGAGGACGTCGCGCCCGGGGCGGCCGTGGTCGCCGGCGGCGTGGCGGCGGTGCTCGCGGCCCCCGGCAGCGCGGCCGGCACCACCGGCGGCGGCAACTCGAAGTGCGCCGGGCCGCCGCCGTTGACCGAGACGCCGCCGACCGGCGCCGCGTCCGACAGGCGCGGCAGATCGGAGGTGGGCACCCGGTGCGCGGTGACCATGGTGAACGGGGACTGCACCGCCGCGCCGCACGCCAACACGACCAGGATCGCCGCCGCGCTGCCCAGCCACGGATTCAGGATCCGTCTGCGCTTGGCCGGCTCCTCGGGCGCGCCGGCCGTCGGCGGCTTCTCGGGTCCGGGCGTGCTCTCGGATTCCGCCGAGGGCGCGGCGGCGGATATCCGCTCCACCGACACCGCGCCGGCGTCCGCCTCCGATTCGCCCGGCTTCCGCGGATCGGGCCCCGATTCGGCCTCTTCCACGAAGCTCCCCCCTCTGTGCGCGAGTTCGACGGTGCACCGGCCGTCGGTGACCACCGGTGCCCGTGCGAACCTATGCCGGCTTCGGCCGGCTCTCCACCCCCACGGCGCACTCGTTCCGGATCAGTGACCGGCGTCCTCCCAGTTCGCCCCGAAACCGACCGAGACGTCCAGCGGCGCGCGCAGCGGATAGGCGCCGGCCATCTCCCGCCGCACCAGCGCCTCCAACTGCTCCCGCTCGCCGGGCGCCACCTCCAGGACCAGTTCGTCGTGGACCTGGAGCAGTATCCGCGAGGCCAGCTTCTCCTCCCGCATCGCCCGATCCACCGCGAGCATCGCCACCTTGACGATGTCCGCCGCCGAACCCTGGATCGGCGCGTTCAGCGCCATACGCTCGGCCATCTCGCGCCGCTGCCGGTTGTCGCTGGTCAGATCCGGCAGATAGCGCCGGCGGCCGAACACGGTCTCGGTGTAGCCGGTCTGCCGGGCCTCCTCGACCACCTTGTGCAGGTAGTCGCGCACCCCGCCGAACCGCTCGAAGTAGGTCTCCATCAGCCCGCGCGCCTCGGCCGGCTCGATGTCCAACTGCTGGGACAGGCCGAACGCGGAGAGCCCGTACGCCAGTCCGTAGGACATCGCCTTGATCTTGCTGCGCAGCCCGTGGTCCACCGCCTCCGGCGCCACCGAGAAAACCTGCGCGGCCATCGTCGAGTGCAGGTCCTCACCCGAGGTGAACGCCTCGATCAGCGCCGTGTCCTGCGACAGGTGGGCCATGATCCGCAGTTCGATCTGGCTGTAGTCGGCGGTGAGCAGCCCCTCGAAGCCCTCGCCGACCACGAACGCGCGCCGGATCAGCCGGCCCTCCTCGGTCCGGATCGGGATGTTCTGCAGGTTCGGGTCCTGCGAGGACAACCGGCCCGTGGCCGCCACGGTCTGGTTGAACGTGGTGTGGATACGCGCGTCGTCGGCGACCGTCTTGATCAGACCCTCGACCGTGGTGCGCAGCCGGGTCTGGTCGCGGTGGCGCAGCAGGATCACCGGCAACTCGTTGTCGGTCTGCGTGGCCAGCCAGGTCAGCGCGTCGGCGTCGGTGGTGAACCCGGTCTTGATCTTCTTCGTCTTCGGCAGGCCCAGTTCGGTGAACAGGATCTCCTGCAACTGCTTGGGCGAGCCCAGGTTGAACTCGTGCCCCACCGCGGCGTGCGCCTCCTCGGTGGCCTGCTTGACCGCCGCCGCGAACTGCTCCTGCAGCCGCTCCAGATAGGGCAGGTCGGCCGCGATGCCCATCTGCTCCATGTGCGCGAGCACCGGCAGCAGCGGCAACTCCATGTCCCGCAGCAGCTCCAACCCGCCCTTGGCCGCCAGCTCGGTATCCAGCGCCGCCGCCAGATCCACCACCGCCCGCGCGGCCAGCATCAGCGCCGCGCCCGGCTCCGCGTCGGCCTCGTCGGACATGTCCAGCGCCAGCTGCCCGTCGCCCGAACCGCCCGCGTCCACCCGCAACTCGCGCCCCAGGAACCGCTCCACCAGACCCTCGAGCGCGAACGAGCGCTGACCGGGCAGCACCAGGTAGGCGCCCAGCGCGGTGTCGCTGGTGATCCCCCACAGCGCCCAGCCGCGCGCGGCCAGCGCCAGGATCGGCCCCTTCGCGTCGTGCACCGCCTTCGTCCGCCGCGGATCCGCCAGCCACGCCGCCAACGCCGCGTCGTCGCCCGCGTCCATCGTCAACGGATCCACGAACGCCGCCGACCCGTCCGCCGCGGCGAACGCCAGCCCCTTGACCTCACCGGTGCCGCGCCCCCACGAGCCGTCCACCGCCAACCCGGTGCGCTCCGCGCCCGCCGCGTGCTCGGCCAACCACTCGGCCAACGTGCCCGGCGCGACCACCGTGGTGTCCATCTCGAAGCCCGGCTCGGGCTCGGCCACGGCGACCACCGCCCCAGGGTCCACCGCCCACAACCGCTCCCGGAAGCTCGCGTTGCGAAACTCCAGCGCGTCGAGCACCACCTCGACCGCCACCCGGTCGAACGGCTTGCGCTCCAGATCCGTCGGCGTCACCTCCAGCTCGACGTCGCGCACCAACTCGGTCAGCCGCCGGTTCAGCTTCACATTGTCCAGGTTGTCGCGCAGATTCTGCCCGGCCTGGCCCTTGACCTCGTCGGCACGCGCCACCAGCTCGGCGAACGAGCCGAACTCGCGGATCCACTTCGCCGCGGTCTTCTCCCCCACCTTCGGAATGCCCGGCAGGTTGTCGCTCGGGTCGCCGCGCAGCGCCGCGAAGTCCGGATACTGCGCCGGAGTCAGCCCGTACTTCTCCTCCACCGCGTCCGGCGTGAACCGGTGCAGCTTGCTCACGCCCATCATCGGATACAGCACCGTCACATCCGGCGTGACCAGCTGCAACGCGTCACGGTCGCCGGTGAGGATCAGCACCTCGAAACCCTCGGCCGCGGCCCGGGTGGCCAACGTCGCGATCACGTCGTCGGCCTCGAAACCGGCGACGCGCATCGTCGGCACGCCCATCGCCGTCAGCTCCTCGACGATCAGCTCGACCTGGCCCTTGAACTCCTCCGGAGTCTCCGAACGATTCGCCTTGTAGTCGGGGAACTCCTCGGTGCGAAACGACTGCCGGGACACGTCGAACGCCACACCCAGATGGGTCGGCGCCTCGTCGCGCAACACGTTCACCAACATCGACGTGAACCCGTAGACCGCCTGGGTCGGCTGACCCGTCGCGGTACTCATCGACGCTTCCTTGAGCGCGTAGAAGGCCCGGTACGCCAACGAGTGCCCGTCGAGGAGCAGGAGTCGCGGCCGGGAACCGGCGGGAACGGAGGTCTGGGGGGTCCGAGTAGCTGCCACGACCGCGATCCTAGGCTGTCAGGCCGACACAACCATGTATCCGACAGGAGCGCACCATGCCCGACGAGACCACCCCGCCCAGCCTCGAAGAGATCCTGGCCCTGATGAACCTCGGCAGCCGGGACACCCTCTCCGAGCGCATGGGGATCGAATTCGTCGAGGCATCCGCCCAGCGTGTGGTCGCCACCATGCCGGTCAAGGGCAACACCCAGCCCTACGGGCTGCTGCACGGCGGCGCGTCGTGCGTCCTCGCCGAAACCCTCGGCTCGGTGGGCTCCGCGCTGCACGCCGGCCGCGACGCCATGGCCCTGGGCATCGAGATCAACGCCACCCACCACCGCTCCGCCGACGCCGGCGTGGTCACCGGCGTGGCCACCCCCGTACACCTGGGCCGCACCCTGGCCACCTACGAGATCGTGATCACCGACGAGAACGACCGGCGCGTCTGCACCGCGCGGCTCAGCTGCCTGATCAAGCGCCCCTGACCCCGCCGACCGGCGGAACCGCGCGGCGAAGGGGCCGACCCCCTCCGCCGCGCGGACACCATCGCGCTACGCGCCCTCGCCCAGATACGCCTCGCGCACCTTCGGATCCGACAACAGCCGATCGGCCGGCCCGGACAACACCACCGACCCCGTCTCCAGGGCATAGCCCCGGTGCGCCAGCCGCAACGCCTGCGCGGCGTTCTGCTCGACCAGCAACACCGTGGTGCCCTGCTCGTTGATCTCCCGGATGATCTCGAAGATCTGCGCCACGATCAGCGGCGCCAGACCCATCGACGGCTCGTCCAGGAGCAGCAGCTTCGGCTGCCCCATCAACGCGCGCCCGATCGCCAGCATCTGCTGCTCGCCACCCGACAACGTGCCCGCCAACTGCTCGCGGCGCTCCGCCAACCGCGGGAACAACTCGAACACCCGGTCCAACTCGGCCTTGGGCACCGACTTGAACCGGTAGGCGCCCATGTTCAGGTTCTCCGTGACGGTCATCGCCGGGAACACCCGACGACCCTCCGGAGAATGCCCGATGCCGAGCCCCACCACGTGATGCGCAGGCACCCCGTCGATGCGCTCGCCGCGCCAGCGCACCTCGCCCTCACGCGGCGTCAACAACCCCGAGATGGTGCGCAACGTCGTGGTCTTGCCCGCCCCGTTGGCACCCAGCAGGGCCACGATCTCGCCCTCGTTCACCTCGATGTGCACACCCTTCAGCGCCTGGATGGCGCCGTAGAACACGTGCAGATCGTCCAGCTCCAACATCTTCTTGCGGGGCGGTACGGCGGTGCCGGCGGCCGGCTTGGCCAACCCGACCGCGTCCGCGCCCGCGGCGTCGGCGGCGCTCATCGCTGCTCCTCCCCGTCCCGCTGCGCGGGGACCGAACCGTCCTCGGGCACCCCACCGACCTCGGCCTGCGTCGCACCGGTCATCTCGGCCGCCATCTCCGCGCCCAGATACGCGGCCACGACCTCCGGGTCGCGCTGCACCTCGGCGGGCGAACCGGAGGCGATCACCTTGCCGAAGTTGAGCACCGTGACCCGGTCCGCCACCGACATCACCAAACGCATGTCGTGCTCGATCAGCAGCACACTGATGCCCAGTTCGCGGTTGATCCGCCGGATCAACACCTCCAGGTCGAGCTTCTCCGTCGGGTTGGTGCCCGCCGCCGGCTCGTCCAGGAGCAACACCTGCGGATCGGTGGCCAGCGCCCGGGCGATCTCCAGGCTGCGCTGCTGACCGTAGGACAACGACGCGGCCAACTCGTTGAGCAGCCCGTCCAGACCGACGAAGTGCAACAACTCCAGCGCCCGCCGGTCGCTCTCGCGATCCTCACGGCGCGCGTTCGGCAACCCCAGCATGATCGACACCGGGCCCGACTTCTGCCGGGTCTCCGCCGCGATCTTGACGTTCTCCAACGCCGTCAACGCGCCGAACAGGCGAATGTTCTGGAAGGTGCGGGCCACCCCCAGCCGGTTGACCAGATGCGGCTTGCGACCGAGCAGCGAATGTTCGCCGCCCGACCGGTCGCGCAGCACGATCGTGCCCTCCTGCGGGACGTACATCCCGGTGAGCGAGTTGAACAGCGACGTCTTGCCCGCACCGTTCGGCCCGATCACCGCCAGGATCTCGCCCCGATGCAGATCCAACGCCACATCGGACAGGCCCACCAGGCCGCCGAAGCGCAGCGTCACACCGCGCACCCGCATCACCTGGTCGCCCGGATCCACCCGCGGCCGGTCGTCCGCCTTCGTCGTGGTGATGCTCACGTCATCCTCCCGCCGGCCGGCTCCGACATCGCGTCCGCGTCGCCGAGACCCGCCTTGGCCATGCTCAACTCACGCTTGCGCCGCACCGAGGGGATCAGACCCTGCGGGCGGTAGATCATCATGATGATCAGCAGCGCGCCCAGGTACATGAAGCGGTCGTTCGGATCGACCCAGTCCTTCATGTACTGCGGCAGCCAGGCCAGGAACGCCGTACCGATGATCACGCCCCACAGCGAACCCATGCCGCCGAAGATCACGTACGCGACCACCAGGACCGAGAACAACAGCAGGAAGCTCTCCGGGCTGATGAAGCGCGCCTTGCTCGCGTACGCCACCCCGGCGATGCCGGACGTCGACGCGCCGATCGCGAACGCCATCAACTTGAACTTCACCGTCGGCACACCCGTCGCCGACGCGGCCACCTCGTCCTCGCGAATCGCCGTCCAGGCCCGACCCACCCGAGAGTGCTCCAGCCGCAGGAACGCGATGATCAAGATCGTGGCGATACCGATCAACAGGTACCAGTAGGGCACCGGATCCAGTTCCCAGTCGTAGTCGATCGGACCGATGTGGATCCCGAAGTTCGAGATGCCCTGGACACCGCGCGGGCCGTTGGTGAACCCGTCCGCGTTCTTGGCGATCAAATAGATGATCTCGTGGAAGCCGAGCGTGACGATCGCCAGATAGTCACCGCGCAACCGCAACGTCGGCGCGCCGAGCAGCAGCCCGGCCAGCAGACACGTGGCCACCGCCACCGGGATCACCAGGAACGCGTTCAGCTTGAACGGCGGATCCACCGGCATCGCGCCGGTCCAATACGCCGTGCTGTACGCGCCGATCGCGAAGAACGCGATGAAGCCCAGGTCGAGCAGGCCCGCCCAGCCGATCACCACGTTCAGCCCGATCGCGAGCAGAACGTAGATCGCCACCTCGTTGACCAGGACCTGGTTCCAGAAGGTGGACAGCAGGTTCGGCAGCAGGATCAGCAGGCCGATCACCACCGCCGAGAAGCCGAGCCGGACCCAGATGATCCGACGCCAGTCGGCCGTCTTCGCCCTGGCCTGCGCCGCCACCGCCTTGACCGGCTCGGTCACGGGAGTGGTGAAGCGGTCCAGCGGGCCCACCTTCGGCCCCAGGAAACGCTGGTAGAGCGGCTTGCCGAACTCCATCACCGCCCACAGCGCGACCGCGCCGATGACCCACCAGACCACGCGCATCGAGCCGAGGGTCTTGTCCAGCGAGAAGAACACGTCCTCGCGGCTGCCCTGCGGACCGCTCATCACGTCCAGCAGCACGGCCGCCGCGACGGTGCCCACCAGTCGGCCGTACATCGGGTGCTGGTACCAGCGCTTGCGCCGCAACTTCGCCAGCGCCGCCGCCGTCGGCGCGAAATCCGTCTGTGTCGTGGTCGTGGTCACGCCGACCTCCCCAAGCGCTCGCCCAGGATGCCGGTCGGCCGGAACATCAGCACCAGGACCAGCACCGCGAAGGCGCTGACGTACCGCCACGACTCACCGAATATCGGCGAGGAGAAACTCTCCACGATGCCGAGCAGCATGCCGCCCATCATCGCGCCGCGGATGTTGCCCACCCCGCCGACGACCGCCGCGGCGAACGCGGTGATGCCCGGCAGGAAGCCCATCGTGAACGACAGCTGCAGGTGCAGGCCGAACAGGAAACCGGCGATGCCACCCATGAAGCCGCCGATGATGAACGTACGCGAGATCACCTTGTCGATGTCCACGCCCATCAGGCCCGCCGTCTCGGCGTCCTGCGCCACCGCCCGGATACCCGAGCCCAGCTTGGTGCGGTTCACCAGGTAGTCCAGGCCGACCATCATCAGCACGGCCGCGCACACGATGAGCAGCTGCAGGATGGTCACCTGGGTGCCGAAGACCGAGAAGACCTTCTTGTTCTCGAACAGCGTCGGCAGTGCGCGCGAGTCGCGACCGAACAACTTCCCCGCCAGGTTCTGCAGGAAGTAGGAGGCCCCGATCGCGCTGATCAAGAACGCCAAACGTGGCGCGTTCCTGCGTCTGAGCGGTCTGTACGCGACTTTCTCCAGAGCGAAGGCTGTGGCCGCTCCCGCGGTACCGGAAACGGCCAACCCCGCCGCGACCAACAAGACCGACACCAGTGCCGTCGGGTTGGTGCTCGGATCGATCCAGGTCAAGGCGAGCAGGGCCGAATAGGCGCCCACCATGAAGACTTCGCTGTGTGCGAAGTTGATGAGCTGTAGCACACCATAGACGAGGGTATAGCCGATGGCGATGACCGCGTACAGCGCACCGAGCATGATCCCTGGAATAAGGTAATCCAGGATTTCATCAGGTTGCATAAGGAAAGCTTCCTCAAGAAAACCGGACGGGCCCGGACCCTCCCGAAACTCCGGGAAGGCCCGGGCCCGATCGTCAGGTGGCGACGTCCTCGACGAGGAGGTCAGCCGCCCACGAGCTGGTCGATGTCGCCCATGTAGCCGATCTTGCCGCCCTTGACCTGGTAGATGAAGGTCGTGGCGCCGTCGAATTCACCGTTCTGCTTGAACTTGAAGGTCTTGGTCAGACCCTTGTACTGGGCACCCTTGAGCTTGGTGAGCATCGCCTCGCGGGTGATCTTCTCCGCACCGAAGGACTTCATCTGGTCGATCACCAGGTTGGCGATGTCGAACGACTCCGCCGAGTAGGTGCTCGGGTTGGTGTTGAAGCGCTTCTTGTAGTCCTCGGTGAACTGCTTCGTGGCCGCCTCGACGTTGGCGTCGGCGCACGGGCAGGTGAGGAACCAGTCGTTGGCGGCGTCGCCGGCCAGCGAGACGAACTGCGCGTCGTTGGTGCCGTCACCGGAGAACTTCGGGCCGTTGAAGCCCGCTTCCTTCAGCTTCTTGGCGAACGGCGCGCCGTCCTGGTAGTAGCCCGCGTAGATCATGGCGTCCGCGCCGGAGTTCTTGATCTTCGTGGAGATCGGACCGTAGTCCGGGGTGGCCTTCGGCACGCTGTCCGAGACGACCTGGACGCCGGCCTTGGTCAGCTCGTCCTTGGCGACCTTCGACAGACCCACGCCGTACTCGGTCTTGTCGTCGACGACGAAGACCTTCTTGACCTGGAGCTTCTTCGAGAGGTACTTCGCCATCCCGCCGCCCTGGGCGTTGTCGTTCGGCGCACCCCGCAAGAACGCGGTGAAATTGTTCTCCGGGTTCGTCAGGGACGGGTTCGTCGCGGACGGGGAAACCGTGGCGAGCTTCGCCTTGGCGTAGTTCGGCGACGCGGCCTTGGTCGGGCCGGAGAAGGCGGGGCCGATAACGGCAACAACATTGCTGTCGTCGATCAGCTTCTGCGCCGCGGAAACCGACTTGGTCTCCGATGCCTCGTCGTCCGAGGTCTTGAACTTGAGCGTGAAGGGAAGATCGCCCTTCGCGTTGGCCTGCTCGACGGCGAGCCGAGCGCCGTTCTCTTCGTTGATGCCAAGCTGAGCATTCTCCCCCGAGAGGCCCGCTTGGAAACCGATGGTCCAGGTCGGCTTGTTACCGCCGCCGGAGTTGCCGGGAGCAGTGCTGCCCCCGTCCTTCTTCTTGTCGCCGTCATCGTCACTGCCGCACGCGGAAAGCACGAGTGCCGCTGCCGCGATGGGCAGCGCGATTTTGATCACGCGTCGCTTGAGCACAGCAAACCCCAACCCCTTGTAGAAAAAGTTCGGAGCCCGCATCGGGGCGCCTTCACAAACCGCGATGAACATGCGGTGCCCGGAATGTAGTCCGGCCGGAACGGCAGCGGCAGTCCGCCGACGGAGATGTGATGCGCCCGTAACCAGATGTAATCCAAAAGAAACTGGAAACGAATTCTTACGATCCAAAGTGATCAAATATGATCATCAGCTGTCGGAAAAACAACGAACCCGTCCGGTTTGTCGGGAACCGGACGGGTTCGTAGCTGAATCGACAATCTCGGATCAGTCGGCGACGTCGCCCCCGGACACGACCACCTCGGCCACGGTGCGCATCGACATCCGGCGGTCCATCGAGGCCTTCTGGATCCACCGGAACGCCTCCGGCTCCGACATCCCGTACTTCTCCTGCAACACGCTCTTCGCCCGGTCCACGAGCTTGCGCGTCTCCAGCCGCGCGGTGAGGTCGCCCACCTCGCGCTCCAGGGCGGCCAGTTCGGTATAACGCGAGACGGCCATCTCGATCGCCGGAACGAGGTCGCCCTTGGTGAACGGCTTGACCAGGTAGGCCATCGCCCCCGCGTCCCGGGCCCGCTCGACCAGCTCGCGCTGCGAGAAGGCGGTCAACATGAGCACCGGCGCGAGCCGCGCCTGGGCGATCCGCTCGGCCGCCGAAATGCCGTCCAATATCGGCATCTTCACATCGAGGATGACCAGATCGGGCCGACACTCCTCCACCAACTCCACGGCCCGCTGCCCGTCCCCCGCCTCCCCGACGACGTGGTACCCCTCTTCCTCCAGCATCTCTTTCAGATCGAGCCGGATCAGCGCCTCGTCCTCGGCAATGACGACACGGGCGCGCCGACTGTCCTGCTCTGCGGCGGGCGGCTGCGTGGCGGCGGTCACGTCGCTCCTCGATCAGAGAAATGGTGCGGACACGAGGGTACCGAGACGCGGTATGGTGTTCCGCGTGCAGGTGTTGGGTTTCCCGCCAAACGGTGAAAAGCCCAGCTCAGCCGCCCCGGTAGCCCAATTGGCATGAGGCAATGGATTCAAAACCCATACAGTGTCGGTTCGAGTCCGACCCGGGGCACCAACTGGTCCGATCGAGTGAATCGCACTCGAACGCCTGATCCAGTGGGTGTCTGCGGTCCACGGTGGGCCCATGACCAACCCGGATCTTCGCCGCCAGGCACTCAGTCTGCTGCACACCGGCGTCACCAACGCCGAGGTGGCTCGAAGGCTACGCGTCCCCTCTGGGACCGTGGGCTACTGGCTACACATGGAACGTTTTCGGCACGGTGAGCTTCCCGGCCGACGTCTCGCTCCCTGCTTTCGCTGTCACGGTGACGACCTCGAGATCGATCGCGGCTCGTACGCCTACCTTCTCGGTCTCTACCTCGGCGACGGCCATATCGCGGCCCACCCGCGCACCTACAGCATCTCCATCTACTGCGCCGATGCCTGGCCGGGCCTGATCCGAGAGTGCGCGAACGCCATGTCCAGGGTTCTTCCGGGCCCTGCGCCGAACTTCGTACCTCGGCCGGGCTGTACGGACGTCAAGCGCTACTCGCAGCACTTGCCCTGTCTGTTCCCCCAGCATGGCCCCGGCCGCAAGCACGAGCGACCGATCGTCCTCGAACCCTGGCAGCAGGACATCGTCGGCGCCGAACCCTGGGCGCTCGTGCGTGGACTGATTCACTCCGACGGTTGCCGGATCGTGAACTGGACGACGAAGGTCGTGGCCGGCGAGCGCAAACGCTACGAATACCCGCGCTACCTCTTCGCCAACGAATCCAGGGACATCATGGGCATCCTCACGACAACCCTGGACCAACTCGGTGTCGAGTGGAAATTCGCCCGACGAAACCTTCTCTCCGTCGCCCGCCGGGCCTCCGTCGCGCTCATGGACCGACATGTCGGTCCCAAATACTGACGGCCCGCGCGTATGTACGACACGACGACGCGTCTGGCGGCACTTCGGCTCCTCGACGGTGGGCGCAGTCTGAACTCGGTGAGCAAGGAAACCGGGATCTCGCGCGCCGCCATGCGGTCATGGCGGGTCCGCGTCGACCCGGCGCGGCCCACGGGCTGTGTTCGCTGCACCGGAGTGCCCACCGCACCGGAACCCGGTCGGGACTACGCCTATCTGCTCGGCCTCTATCTGGGCGACGGTTGCCTCAGCGGCTACGCGAAGGGTGTGTACGGGCTACGGATCGCCTGTGGAGACGCCTGGCCCGGTCTGATGGACGAGTGCGAGGCGGCGATGCGGGCGATTCGCCCCGGCGGCAACGTCTTTCGTGTGCCTCGTCAGGGTTGTCACATGGTCACGTCGCTCTGGAAGCACTGGCCGTGTCTGTTCCCCCAGCACGGGCCCGGGCGCAAGCATGAGCGGGCGATCGTGTTGGAGTCCTGGCAGCGGGACATCGTGCGGGGCGAGCCGTGGGCGCTCGTGCGTGGGTTGATTCACTCCGATGGGTGTCGGATCACGAACCGGACCACGCGCGTGGTCGCGGGTGAGCGCAAGCGCTATGAGTATCCCCGCTACCTCTTCACCAACGCGTCCGCGGACATCATGCGGATCATGACCACGACGCTGGACGAACTCGGTGTCGAGTGGAGGTTCGCTCGGCGCGACAACCTCTCCGTTGCCCGGCGGACATCCGTTGCGCTGATGGATGAGCACGTGGGGCCCAAATACTGATGGTCCGTCATCCGCCGGGGCGGGTGACGGACCATCAGTCGTGCGCTGACCGACCACTACTCGGTCGGGAGATCCCCTATGTGGTGCAGGCGGATCAGGTTGGTGGAGCCGGGGACGCCGGGCGGGGAGCCGGCCGTGATGACGACCAGGTCGCCCTTCTTGCAGCGGCCGATGGCCAGCAGGGCCGCGTCCACCTGGCGGACCATCTCGTCGGTGTGGCTGCACAGCGGGCCGAGGAAGGTCTCCAGGCCCCAGGTGAGGGCCAGCCGGCTGCGCACCGCCGGCTCCGGGGTGAAGGCCAGCATCGGGATCATCGAGCGGTAGCGCGACAGCCGGCGACCCGTGTCGCCGCTCTGGGTGAACGCGACCAGGTATTTGGCGTCGAGCCGCTCGGCGATCTCGATCGCGGCCTTCGCGATCACCCCGCCCTGTGTGCGCGGACCGGCGATGGTGCGGATCTCCTCCTGCATCGCGGTGGAGTCCTCCGCCGCGACCACGATCCGCGCCATGGTCTTGACGGTCTCGATCGGATACTTGCCCACCGAGGTCTCGCCCGAGAGCATCACCGCGTCGGTGCCGTCCAGGACGGCGTTGGCGACGTCGGACGCCTCGGCCCGGGTGGGACGCGAGGCGCTGATCATCGAGTCGAGCATCTGGGTGGCGACGATGACGGGCTTGGCATTGGCCCGAGCCAGCGTGATCGCGCGCTTTTGCACGATCGGCACGGCCTCCAGCGGCATCTCGACGCCCAGGTCGCCGCGGGCGACCATGATGGCGTCGAAGGCGTGGACGATCTCCTCGAGGTTGTCCACCGCCTGCGGCTTCTCGATCTTGGCGATCACCGGCAGCCGGACACCGACCTCGTCCATGATCTTGTGGACGTCCTCGATGTCCCTCGCGGCACGCACGAACGACAGCGCGATCATGTCCGCACCGAGCGCGAGGCCCCACTTGAGGTCCTCGATGTCCTTCTCGGACAGCGCGGGGACGCTCACCGCCACGCCGGGCAGGTTGAGCCCCTTGTGGTCGGAGACCATCCCGCCCTCGATGACGATCGTGTGCACGCGCGGGCCCTCGACGTCGACGACCTCCAGGGTGACCCGGCCGTCGTCGATCAGGATCCGCTCGCCCTTGGTGACGTCGGCGGTCAGCCCCTTGTAGGTGGTGCCGACCTCGTGCTTGTCGCCGGGGACGTCGTCGGTCGTGATCGTGAACTCGTCGCCGCGCTCCAGGAGCACGGGGCCTTCGGCGAAGGTCTCCAGGCGGATCTTCGGGCCCTGGAGGTCGACGAGGATGCCGACGCTGCGACCGGTTTCGTCGGATGCCCGACGGACGCGGTGATAACGCTCCTCGTGCTCGGCGTACGCGCCGTGGCTGAGGTTGAAGCGGGCTACATCCATGCCTGCGTCGACCAGCGTGCGGATCTGTTCATACGAATTTGTGGCAGGACCCAGGGTGCAGACAATTTTGGCTCGACGCATGGTCCCAAAGCCTAGTTCCTACCGCTGGGTAAGCCGTACCCGCGTCCGGTATATGGCGCTTTTCCGGCATGCGGAAAGGGCGCCGCAACGGCGGCGCCCTTTCTCGTTCACGCGACTTTCGTCACATATTCAATCCCGACCCGTGCGGTCGCGCTCCGTCACACCGTGAGCGGTCTATCGGTCGGCCGGATCGGCGCCGGCAGGTTGGTCCCGCCGGTCAGCCAGCCGTCCACCGCCGCCGCGCACGAGCGGCCCTCGGCGATCGCCCAGACGATCAGCGACTGGCCGCGTCCGGCGTCGCCGGCCACGAACACGCCGTCCACGTTGGTCGCGAACGCCTCGTCGCGTGCCACGTTGCCGCGCTCGTCCAGGGCCAGGCCCAGCTGCTCGACCAGCCCGTTGGAGCGGTCGGTTCCGGTGAAGCCCATCGCCAGGAAGACGAAGTCGGCCGGGATCTCCCGCTCGCTGCCGGGCACCGGTACGAAGCGGCCGTCCTCGAAGACCACCTCGACCAGCTTGAGCGCCCTGACCCGCCCGTCCTCGCCGCCGACGAACTCCTGCGTGTTGACGGCGTAGACGCGCTCGCCGCCCTCCTCGTGCGCGCTGGCCACCCGATAGGTCATCGGGTAGGTCGGCCACGGCTGCGCGGCGGGCCGCTCCTCGGAGGGCCGGGGCATGATCTCCAACTGGGTGACCGAGGCCGCGCCCTGGCGGTGCGCGGTGCCCAGGCAGTCGGCGCCGGTGTCCCCGCCGCCGATGATCACCACGTGCTTCCCGGCCACGTCGATCGGCGAGGCGACGAGGTCGCCCTCCTGCACCTTGTTGGCGTACGGCAGGTATTCCATCGCCTGGTGCACGCCGCCGAACTCGCGTCCGGGGATCGGCAGGTCGCGCGCGGCGGTGGCACCGGCCGCGATCACCACCGCGTCGTAGCGCCGGCGCAGCTTGGCCGCGTCCAGGTCGGTGCCGATCTGCATGCCGGTGTAGAACTTGGTGCCTTCCGCGCGCATCTGTTCGATGCGCCGGTTGATGTGCCGCTTCTCCATCTTGAATTCGGGGATGCCGTAGCGCAGCAGTCCGCCGATCCGGTCGGCCCGTTCGTAGACGGCCACGGTGTGCCCGGCCCGGGTGAGCTGCTGGGCGACGGCGAGGCCGGCGGGGCCGGAGCCGATCACCGCGACGGTCTTGCCGGAGAGCCGGTCGGGCGGCTGCGGGGCGACGTTGTTGTCGTCCCACGCCCGGTCGATGATCGAGACCTCGACGTTCTTGATGGTGACCGGCGCCTGGTTGATGCCGAGCACGCACGCGGCCTCGCACGGCGCGGGGCACAGCCGCCCGGTGAACTCCGGGAAGTTGTTGGTGGCGTGCAGGCGTTCGCTCGCCGCCTGCCAGTCGTCGCGCCAGACCAGGTCGTTCCACTCGGGGATGATGTTCCCCAGCGGGCAGCCGTTGTGGCAGAACGGGATGCCGCAGTCCATGCAGCGCCCGGCCTGTTCGGTGATGATCGGGAGCAGTGTGCGCTCCTCGTACACCTCCTTCCAGTCCCGGATGCGCACGTCGACGGGGCGCCGCGTGCCGAGCTGTTGGGGCGTGGTCAAAAAGCCCTTCGGGTCAGCCATGAACCGCCTCCATCATCTTCTGGACGATCTCGGTCTCGGGGAGACCGGCTCGCTCGGCGGCGTCCTTGGCGGCGAGCACTGCCTTGTAGTCCCTGGGCAGGATCTTGGTGAAGCGCCGGGAGGCGGCGTCCCAGTCGGAGAGCAGGGCTTCGGCGATGGCCGAGCCGGTCTCCTCGTGGTGCCGGCGCACAACGTCGTGCAGTTCGGCGCGGTCGGTGGCGTCGAGGTTCTCGATGCCCACGAGTTCGGTGTTGATGTTGTTCGGGTCGGCGTCGAGGAGATAGGCGATGCCGCCCGACATGCCGGCCGCGAAGTTGCGGCCGGTGCGGCCGAGGACGACGGCCCGGCCTCCGGTCATGTATTCGCAGCCGTGGTCGCCGACGCCCTCGACGACGGCGGTGGCGCCGGAGTTGCGCACGCAAAAGCGTTCGCCGACGACGCCGCGCAGGTAGATCTCGCCGCCGGTGGCGCCGTAGCCGATCACGTTGCCGGCGATGATGTTGTCCTCGGCGGCGAAGGTCGCGGCGCGGTGGGGGCGGACGGTGATCCGGCCGCCGGACAGGCCCTTGCCGACGTAGTCGTTGCCGTCGCCTTCGAGCCGCAGGGTGATGCCCTTGGGCACGAACGCGCCGAACGACTGGCCGGCGGAGCCGGTGAGCGTGATGTCGATGGTGTCGTCGGGCAGTCCGGCGCCGCGGTAGCGCTTGGTGACCTGGTGGCCGAGCATCGTGCCGACGGTGCGGTTGGTGTTTTGCACCGGCAGGTTGATGACGACCTTCTCGCCGCGTTCCAGGGCGTCGGCGCTGAGCTGGATGAGCTGGTTGTCCAGCGCCTTGGCCAGCCCGTGGTCCTGGGGGCCGGTGCGGTGCAGTGGGGTGCCCTCGGGGAGCGCGGGCACGTGGAACAGGGGCGTGAGGTCGAGACCTTCGGCCTTCCAGTGTTCGATCGCCGCGGCGGTGTCGAGGAGTTCGGCGTGGCCGACGGCTTCTTCCAGGGTGCGGAAGCCGAGTTCGGCGAGCAGTTCGCGGACTTCCTCGGCGATGAACTCGAAGAAGTTGACGACGTGGTCGGCCTGGCCGTTGTACCGCTCGCGCAGCACGGGGTTTTGCGTGGCGACGCCGACGGGGCAGGTGTCGAGGTGGCACACGCGCATCATCACGCAGCCGGAGACCACGAGCGGCGCGGTGGCGAAGCCGTATTCCTCGGCGCCGAGCAGTGCCGCGACGAGCACGTCGCGGCCGGTCTTGAGCTGGCCGTCGGTCTGCACCACGATGCGGTCGCGCAGGCCGTTGAGCAGCAGCGTCTGCTGGGTTTCGGCGAGGCCGAGTTCCCACGGGCCGCCCGCGTGCTTGAGCGAGGTGAGCGGCGAGGCGCCGGTGCCGCCGTCGTGCCCGGAGATGAGCACCACGTCGGCGTGCGCCTTGGACACGCCCGCCGCGACCGTGCCGACGCCGACTTCGGCGACGAGCTTGACGTGCACTCGGGCCGCGGGGTTGGCGTTCTTGAGGTCGTGGATGAGTTGGGCGAGGTCTTCGATGGAGTAGATGTCGTGGTGCGGCGGCGGGGAGATGAGGCCGACGCCGGGGGTGGAGTGCCGGGTGCGGGCGACCCACGGGTACACCTTGTGCCCGGGCAGTTGGCCGCCTTCGCCGGGCTTGGCGCCCTGGGCCATCTTGATCTGGATGTCGTCGGCGTTGACCAGGTATTCGCTGGTGACGCCGAAGCGCCCGGAGGCGACCTGCTTGATCGCCGAGCGTCGCTCGGGGTCGTGGAGCCGCTCGGGGTCCTCGCCGCCTTCGCCGGTGTTGGACTTGCCGCCGAGCCGGTTCATCGCGATGGCGAGCGTCTGGTGCGCCTCCATCGAGATGGAGCCGTAGGACATCGCGCCGGTGGAGAAGCGCTTGACGATCTCGGAGACCGGTTCGACCTCGTCGATCGGGACGGGCCGGCGCACGCCGTCGCGGAAGCCGAACAGGCCGCGCAGCGTCATCAGTCGCCTGGACTGCTCGTCCACGCGCGCGGTGTACTTCTTGAAGATGTCGTAGCGGCGGGTGCGGGTGGAGTGTTGGAGCCGGAAGACGGTCTCCGGGTCGAACAGGTGCGGTTCACCCTCGCGGCGCCACTGGTACTCGCCGCCTATCTCCAGCCGGCGGTGCGAGGGCGCGATGCCGGTGGGCGGGTAGGCCTTGGCGTGCCGGCGGGCGACCTCCTCGGCGACGATGTCGAGGCCGATGCCGCCGAGCTTGCTGGTGGTGCCGGTGAAGTATTCGGCGACGAAGTCCTCGGCGAGGCCGATGGCTTCGAACACCTGGGCGCCGCGGTAGGAGGCGACGGTGGAGATGCCCATCTTGGACATCACCTTGAGCACGCCCTTGCCGAGCGCCTTGATCAGGTTGCGGATTGCCTGTTCGGGGGCGATGTCGCTGAGGAAGACGCCCTCGCGGACCAGGTCCTCGACGGATTCCATGGCCAGGTAGGGGTTGACGGCGGCGGCGCCATAGCCGATCAGCAGCGCGACGTGGTGCACCTCGCGGACGTCGCCGGCTTCGACGATCAGTCCGACCCGGGTCCGGGTCTTGGTCCGGATCAGGTGGTGGTGGACGGCGGAGGTGAGCAGCAGCGAGGGGATGGGCGCGTGTTCGGCGTCGGAGTGGCGGTCGGACAGCACCACGATGCGGGCGCCGTCGGCGATCGCGCGGGTGGCCTCGGCGCGGATCTCCTCGAGCCGCTTGGCCAGCGCGGCGCCGCCGCCGTCGACCGGGTAGAGCCCGGAGATGGTGACGGCCTTGAGGCCGGGCTGGTCGCCGTCGAGGTTGATGTGGATGAGCTTGGCGAGTTCGTCGTTGTCCAGCACCGGGAAGGGCAGTACGACGTTGCGGCAGTCGGCGGGTTGGGCGTCGAGGAGGTTGCCCTCGGGGCCGACGAAGCTGCCGAGCGCGGTGACCAGTTCTTCCCGGATCGCGTCCAGCGGCGGGTTGGTGACCTGGGCGAAGAGCTGCACGAAGTAGTCGAACAGCAGTCGGGGCTTGGTGGAGAGCGCGGCGATGGGGCTGTCGGTGCCCATCGAGCCGAGCGGTTCGCCGCCGGCGCGGGCCATCGGCGCGAGGATGACGCGGAGTTCTTCCTCGGTGTAGCCGAAGGTCTGCTGGCGGCGCGAGACGGAGGCGTGTGTGTGGACGACGTGTTCGCGCTCGGGCAGGTCCTCCAGGTTGATCAGGCCGCCGTGCAGCCATTCCTGGTAGGGGTGTTCGGCGGCGAGCGCGGTCTTGATCTCGTCGTCCTCGACGATCCGCCGGGCCTCGGTGTCGACCAGGAACATCCGGCCGGGCTGGAGCCGGCCCTTGCGCACGATCCGGGCGGGGTCGATGTCCAGGACGCCGACCTCGGAGGAGAGCACGACCAGGCCGTCGTCGGTGACCCAGTAGCGCGAGGGCCGCAGGCCGTTGCGGTCCAGGACGGCGCCGATGAGGCTGCCGTCGGTGAAGGTGACGCAGGCCGGGCCGTCCCACGGTTCCATCACGGTGGCGTGGAACTTGTAGAAGGCGCGCCGGGCGTCGTCCATCGTGGCGTGGTTCTCCCACGCCTCGGGGATCATCATCAGCACGGCGTGCGGCAGTGGCCGGCCGCCGAGGTGGAGCAGTTCGAGGACCTCGTCGAAGGACGCCGAGTCGGACGCCTCGGGCGTGCAGATCGGGTACAGCCGGCTGAGGTCGCCGGGGATGAGGTCGGTGGCGAGCATGGACTCGCGCGCGGCCATCCAGTTGCGGTTGCCCTTGACCGTGTTGATCTCGCCGTTGTGCGCGATGAAGCGGTACGGGTGGGCGAGCGGCCAGGCCGGGAAGGTGTTGGTGGAGAACCGCGAGTGCACGAGGCCGATCGCGGACGCCAGGCGCCGGTCCGACAGGTCGGGGAAGAACGGCTCCAGTTGTCCCGTGGTGAGCATGCCCTTGTAGACCAGGGTGCGCGCGGACAGCGAGGCGAAGTAGACCTCGACCTCCCGCTCGGCGCGCTTGCGCAGCGCGAAGGCGAGCCGGTCGAGGGCGATCCCGGTGACGGTGTCGTCGACGCCGGCCACGAACAGTTGGGCGAAGCGCGGCATCGTGGCGCGGGCGCCGTTGCCGACGAGGCCGGGCGTGGTGGGCACCTCGCGCCAGCCGAGCACGCGCAGGTTCTCCTCGGCGGCGATGCGCTCGATGGAGGACTTGGCGCGGCCCGCGTGCACGTCGTCGTCGGGCAGGAAGGCGATGCCGACGGCGTAGCCGCCGGCGGCGGGCAGCGCGAAGCCGGCCGTCTCGCGCAGGAAGGCGTCGGGGACCTGGATCAGGATGCCCGCGCCGTCGCCGGTGTCGGGCTCGGCGCCGGTGGCGCCGCGGTGTTCCATGTTGCGCAGGACGGTCAGCGCCTGGTCGACGATGTCGTGGCTGGGCTCGCCGGTGAGCGTGGCCACGAATCCGACGCCGCAGGCATCGTGCTCGTTACGGGGGTCGTACAACCCCTGGGCCGCGGGAATCGCGGAGAAGAGGGGGCCCGAGGATGCGGGCATGGCAGGAGGCATGGGCGCTCCCGTCGTCGTCGTGGCGTGTGGTGCGCAACAGGGACGACGTTGGCCCTCTGCGATTTCGTGCAGGTTACACGATCAGTACGTCTATCCGGAACCCGGGACAAACCCGTCTCACCATGCGGTCACCAGGGTGATTCGGCCCGGCTCTCGGGCGCTGCGCCGCGCCGGTCGCCTTGGCATATCGGGTGGCTCATTCCCGACCATCCGGGCGACGAAACCGCACGTCTCGGACCGGTATGGCGGTTGGTTTCCGGGTGGGGTCGCCGGGCTACGGGCGGGTTACGGGCGCATCACGCCGCGTTCACGTCGTGGGTGCCTTCTATACCTGTCGGCCGATCAGCAGGCCGAGCAGATAGGTCAGTCCGCCCGCCGCCGCGCCGAGCACCAACTGGCGGGTTCCGCCGAACCACCACGGCCGGGCGGTGACCCGGGAGACCACGGCGCCGGCGCCGAACAGGCCGAGGGCGGTCAGGATCAGCGCGGGCGTGAGGGTGGTCGCCCCGAGCAGGTACGGCAGCAGCGGGAGCAGCGCGCCGATGGCGAAGAAGGCGAACGAGGAGCCGGCCGCGAGCCACGGCGAGGGCAGGTCGTGCGGGTCGACGCCCAGTTCCTCGCGGGCGTGGATCTCCAGGGCCAGCTCGGGATCGCGGGACAGCTGCCGGGCCACCTCGACGGCCAGGTCCTCGTCCAGGCCGCGGGCGATGTACAGCTCGGCCAGCTCGCGCTGTTCGGCCTCGGGGCTGCGGCACAGTTCGCGGCGTTCGACCTCGACCTCGGCGCGGGCCAGTTCGGCCTGCGAGGCGACCGAGGTGTACTCCCCCGCAGCCATCGAGAAGGCGCCGCCGGCCAGGCCGGCCAGGCCGGTGACCACCACGGTCCTGGGGGTCGCGTCGCTGCCGACGATGCCGGAGATGAGCGCGAAGTTGGAGACCAGTCCGTCCATCGCGCCGAACACGGCCGGGCGCAGCCAGCCGCCGCCGATGTCGCGGTGGGTGTGGTCGATGCCGTCCTGGTGTCCGATCTCCGGGGCGGGGTCGGGCACCTCGGCGGCTATGTGGCTGGTCTTCACGGTTCGTTCGGCCCTCTCGTCACGCTGGGGCCACGACGCTACCGTTTCGCCGCCGGGTGCCGCCGGCCAGGAAAGGCTGTCCGAACCCGCAGGTGGGCGCGGTTCGGACAGCCTTAGCGGCGTGGGTCGCTCAGCCCTTGTCGGCGGCCTTGCGCGGGCCGGAGCCGGCGTGCTGCCCGGCGTCGTCCGGGCCGGGCTCGGCGTCGCTCGCCGCCGCGTCCGGCTCCGCGTCGGCGTCGACGGGGTCGGGGCGGTCGGACTTCCCGAGGTCGACGGCGGCCTTGTTCGCGTCCGCGTCGGTCTGCTCCGCGTGCGCGTCGACCGTCTTCGCGTCCGCGTCCGTCGCGACCGCCTCCGCGTCGTCCCCGCCCTCGGGGTCGTGTCCGCGCAGCGTCTCCGGGGCCTCGCGGCCGGGGTGCTTGCGGGCCGAGACCCAGATGTAGACGAGGGCGCCGGCGAAGACGAGAATCGCCGTCCAATTGTTGAGCCGCATGCCGAGCACGTGTTCGGCGTCGTCGACGCGCATGTATTCGATCCAGAACCGGCCCACCGTG
This sequence comes from Embleya sp. NPDC056575, assembly GCF_042793325.1. Classification (NCBI taxonomy): domain Bacteria; kingdom Bacillati; phylum Actinomycetota; class Actinomycetes; order Kitasatosporales; family Streptomycetaceae; genus Embleya; species Embleya sp. NPDC056575. The sequence continues at coordinate 43,724 of NZ_JBHTVA010000012.1, read as the reverse complement.
TAGCCCGCGACGTAGAGCGCGAACGCCCGGCCGTGGCCCAGCTTGAAGCGGCGGTCGGCCCAGATGACCAGCGCGGCGACGCCGACGCACCACAACGACTCGTACAGGAACGTCGGGTGGAAGGTGCCGCTCTGGCCGGGGTCGATCACGTTGTGGTCGCCGTCGATCTTCACCGCCCACGGCACGTCGCTCTCGCGGCCGTAGAGCTCCTGGTTGAACCAGTTGCCCCAGCGGCCCACCGCCTGGGCGAGCACGATGCCCGGGGCGAGCGCGTCGGCCAGCGCGGGAAGCGGGATGCCCCGGCGGCGGCAGCCGATCCAGGCGCCCACCGCGCCGAGCGCGATCGCCCCCCAGATGCCGAGGCCGCCCTTCCAGACGGCGAACGCCTGCATGGGGTCGCCACCGTCGCCGAAGTACGGCTCCGGCGTGGTGACGACGTGGTAGAGGCGGCCTCCGACGAGGCCGAAGGGCACCATCCACACGGCGATGTCGCCGACCGTGCCAGCGCGACCGCCGCGGGCGACCCAGCGGCGCTCGCCGAGCCAGATCGCGAGGACGACACCGAGGATGATGCACAGCGCGTAGCCGCGCAGCGGGATCGGACCGAGGTCGATCTGTCCGCGCGAGGGGCTGGGAATGAATGCGAGGTCCATGGCGGGTACGACGCTACCGGGTGCGGGGGGATACGTGTGCCGGCGGGCACGTGCGAACGGGCGCGGTCCCGAGGATTTCGGGGTCGCGCCCGCTCGTGCGGCGACGGACGGTGACTACTTGATCGCCGCCAGGATCTGCGCGCGCACCTCGTCGGGGGTGGCCAGGCCGCGGCCCTTGACGATCAGGTCGATGGTCTTGCCGTTGATGCCCGCGGTCGGGGTGCCGGTGACGGGGGTGTCACCGATCTTGGCGTTCTGGAACGCGTCCTCGACCTTGTTCACCCACCCGGCGTGGCTCAGGTCGTTCACGCACTGGTCGAAGGCCGGCGAGCGCAGGCCGTCGACCTTGCCCGCGAGGTCGAGCAGGTAGGAGCGGTTGCCGAACTTGTCGTTCAACTCGTCCGGCTGGTTCGCGTAGAGGGTGTCGTGGTACGGCGCGAACTTGCCCGCGGTCTGCGCGCACCCGGCCGCGTTGGCCGCGTACTTGGAGCCGTTGCCGCCGAGCTTGCCGTCCAGGAACGAGGCGATGTGGTAGTCGATCTTGATCGTGCCGGCGTCGGCCATCTGCCGCAGGGTGGGGCCGAGCGCCTTCTCCACCTCGTGGCAGATCGGACAGCGGAAGTCCTCGTACATGATCAGCGAGGGGGCGTTCGGGTTGCTGCCGACCGGGACGCCCAGGCCGTCCGCGGACAGGTTGGGCGGAGCGCTGTAGGGCTTGGCGAGCGCGTCCTTCCATGGCCCCTTCTTCTTGTTGGTCTTGGACGTGCCGACGACCACGCCGATGATGGCGACGACCGCGAGGACGGCCACGACGGCGCCGGCGATGATCAGCATCCGCTTGCGCTTGGCGGCCGCCTCCTGGCGGGCACGCTCCTGGGCCATGCGCTCGCGCGCGGTGCGCTTGCCTGCCGAATTCTTCGAGCTCACGTGATCTCAGGGCCTTTCAGTTCCCGGGTTCCGGGGTTCCGGTTCGCGTCCCCGCGGTGCTCGTCCGCCGCCGTGGTGCGCCTCGTCCTCGTCGGCGTCCTCCTCGTCCTCGTCCTCGTCCTCGAAGTCCTCGTCGTAGGGCGGTTCCTCCGGGAACAGCCAGGCGTCGGCGGACAGCCGAGTGCGGGGGAAGACGATCAGCCAGATCGCGAGCAGCAGGAAGCCGCAATCGCGCAGGATCTCCTCGAGATACGCGGTCTTGTCCGGCTCGACCGGACCGCCGCCGCCGAAGCAGCCGCAGTCGATCGCCAGGCCGCGCGCCCACGCCTGGGTGATGCCCGCGATGAACACGAGCAGGAGCAGCGCGGACAAGGACGCGACGAGCCGGGTGCCCAGGCCGAACACCAGGAGCAGGGCCAGGCCCAGTTCCAGGTAGGGCAGGGCGTAGCCGACGGGGTCGACGAGGCCGTCGGGCAGCACGTCGTAGCCGCGGACCGCGTAGGCGGCCTGGTCGGGGTCGAGTGCCTTCTCCCAGCCGGCGTACGCCCAGACGAAGGCCAGGCCGAGCCGGGCGGCGAGGCCGATCCACGGCACGTACGGCCGCAGACCCGCGAGCGGGCCCGCCGTTCTCGCCCCGGTCGGGCCTGCCGCTCTCGCCCCGGTCGGGCCGGCGGTCGCGCTCATCGCTCGGCCGCCGGCTCGATCGTCTTGCTTCCCACGGTCTGACCTCCGTCACGACGGGTGAGGTTCAGGGACGGCCGGTCCACTGGTCCCCCGCACCCGGACCGGCACATGTCCTGTCTAACCGGCCGAAGGCGCCTGAGGTTCCTGTCCGAGCGCCGCCTTACCACTCTCGGGGCTCCCCAGTCGTTGGTCGAGCAGTTCACGAAGGTTGTCGGGCGAACGCATGGCCGAGTTCCCGGAGTCGAGAATTTTTCCGTCGACGGCGATCGCGGGCGTGGCGGAGACGCCGGAGCGTTCGAACGTGCTCTCGGAGGCGCTCACCCAGGCGGCGTTGGCGTCGGTGTTCACGCACGCGTCGAAGGTCTCGCCGCGCAGGCCCTGGACCTGGCCGGCCAGGTCCAGGAGGCGGTCGGCGGTGTAGCCGTCCTCGGATTCGTCGGGCTGGTTCTTGAACAGCACGGCGTGGTACGCGGCGAACCTGCCGGTGTCGACCGAGCAGCGCGCGGCGTTGGCGGCCTTGACCGATCCGGTGCCGCCGAGCTTGCCGTCCAGGAAGGACGCGATGTGGTAGTCGACCTTGATCTTCCCGGCCTGGACGTAGTCGGCGAGCAGCGGGCCGAAGTTGGCCTCGAAGCGCTTGCAGAACGGGCAGCGGAAGTCCTCGTACACGGTGACGGTGACGGGGGCCGCGTCGCCGCCGACGCGGATGGTGCCGTCGGCTCGCACGGCGGCGGGCAGGCTCGCGAGGTCGACGTCGCGGATGGCCGCCTTGGCGCCGGTCGGCTGTGCCGCGGGGCCGGAGTCGTCGCTCTTGCTCTCGTTGCCCGTGGTGAGCACGACGCCCAGGACGGCGGCCAGCACCGCGACCACGAACACGCCGACGACGGCGAGGATGACGGGCGTTCGGTTGGTCCTGGTCTTGGCGCTCAACGCGGGTTCCTCCGATGGGGGGTGGGGTGGATGGCGCGCGACATGCCGACGGCCGCCGCTGGAGTGCTGCGGCGGCCGTCGGTCAGCCGGTGCTCATTTTGTTGGGTTTTTACACGGGATGAGAGCTTCGGGGGCGGTCAGCGCTTGCGGACGCCCTCGGCGAGTTCGCCGGCCAGGGCGCGGACGGCGTCCAGGCCGGCCTGTTCGTTCGGCGCGTCCAGGAGGGCGCGGACGAACGCGGAGCCGACGATGACGCCGTCGGCGTAGCCGGCCACCTCGGCCGCCTGGGCGGCGGTGGAGACGCCCAGGCCCACGCACACCGGCAGATCGGTGGTGGCGCGGGTGCGCGCGACCAGGTCGCCCGCGAGCGTGCTCACCGAGGCGCGGGCGCCGGTGACGCCCATCACCGAGGCGGCGTAGACGAAGCCGCCGCAGTGTCGGGTGGTGTAGGCGATGCGCTCGTCCGAGGAGGACAGTGCGACCAGGAAGATCCGGTCCAGCCGGTGGCGGTCGGTGGCGGCGATCCACTCGTGTGCCTCGTCCGGGATCAGGTCGGGGGTGATCACCCCGCTGCCGCCGGCCGCGGCCAACTCGCTCGCGAACCGCTCGACGCCGTAGCGCTCGATCGGGTTCCAGTAGGACATCACCAACGTGGCGGCGCCGGTCTCGGCGACCGCGCGCACGTTGTCGATCACGTGGTGGGTGTTGGTGCCGTGCGCCAGCGCGTGTTCGACGGCGCGCTGGATGACGGGCCCGTCCATCTGCGGGTCGCTGTACGGCAGGCCGACCTCGATGATGTCGCAGCCGCCCTCGACCATCGCGCGCATCGCGGCGGCGGAGCCCTCGACGGAGGGGTAGCCCGCCGGGAGGTATCCGACCAGGGCGGCGCGGTTGTCCGCGCGGGCCGCGGCCAGCACCTCGGTGAGCCTGGTGGTGGTACCGGTGCCGGTCACGACTGCTCCGCTTCCGCGTCGAGGAGATCGAAGTACTTGGCGGCGGTGTGCATGTCCTTGTCACCGCGCCCGGAGAGGTTGACCAGGATGGTCGCGTCGGGGCCGAGTTCGCGCCCGACCTCGATCGCGCCGGCGAGGGCGTGCGCCGATTCGATCGCCGGGATGATGCCCTCGGTGCGGCACAGCAGCCGGAACGCCTCCATCGCGGGGGCGTCGTCGATCGGCCGGTAGATCGCCCGGCCGGTCTGGTGCAGCCAGGCGTGCTCGGGCCCGACGGCCGGGTAGTCCAGGCCGGCCGAGATCGAGTGCGACTCCTGCGTCTGCCCGTACTCGTCCTGGAGCAGGTAGGTGCGCGCGCCGTGCAGTACGCCGATCGAGCCGCCGGTGATCGAGGCGGCGTGCCGTCCGGTCTCCACGCCGTCGCCGCCCGCCTCGAAGCCGTACAGCCGCACGCCCTCGTCGGGGATGAACGCGTGGAAGGCGCCGATCGCGTTGGAGCCGCCGCCGACGCACGCGCAGACGGCGTCGGGCAGCTTCCCGGTCAGGTCGAGCACCTGCTGCCGGGCCTCGACCGAGATCACCCGGACGAAGTCGCGGACCATGGCCGGGAAGGGGTGTGCGCCGGCCGCGGTGCCGAGCAGGTAGTGGGTGGTGTCGACGTTGGCGACCCAGTCGCGCAGCGCCTCGTTGATCGCGTCCTTGAGGGTGCGCGAGCCGATCGCCACCGGGATCACCTCGGCGCCGAGCACCCGCATCCGGGCCACGTTGAGCGCTTGGCGCTGGGTGTCGAGTTCACCCATGTAGACGACACACTCGAGGCCGAGCAGCGCGCAGGCGGTGGCGGTGGCCACGCCGTGCTGGCCGGCTCCGGTCTCGGCGATCACCCGGGTCTTGCCCATGCGCTTGGTCAGGATGGCCTGGCCGAGCACGTTGTTGATCTTGTGCGAGCCGGTGTGGTTGAGATCCTCGCGCTTGAGGATGATCCGCGCGCCGCCGGCGTGCTCGGCGAAGCGGGGCGCCTCGGTGATGATGCTCGGGCGACCGGCGTAGTCGCGCAGCAGGCCGGTGAACTCGGCCTGGAACTGCGGGTCGTCCTTGGCCTTGTCGTAGGCGGCGGTCAGCTCGTCGAGGGCGGCGATCAGCGCCTCGGGCAGGAACCGCCCGCCGAAGACGCCGAAGTGGCCGGAGGGATCCGGCTGTTGGGCAGTGCTGGACATGCGGGGTCCTTGTCGGTGTGGCATGCCGTGGGACGGCACGTTGCTGACGGGTGGGTCAGGAAACGTGTCGGCGCCATCGGCTGCCCGGCACCTGGCCGGGCTCGCAGCCGATCACGTACCGCACGCGGCGGCCACGCACCCGGCGGGCGGGCGCGCGACAGCCGCGGGGCTTGCAGCCCCGGGCCAGTCGCGGGTCCATGCTCATCGTGCCCGCGCCCTCAGCCGCGCCCGTGCCGGATCGCCGGGTGGGCGCCGGCGGCGACCAGGTCGGCGACCGAGCTGCGCGGGTCGCGCCCGGTGACCAGCGACTCGCCGACCAGGACGGCGTCGGCGCCGTTGTTGGCGTAGGCGATCAGGTCGTGCGGGCCGCGCACGCCGGACTCGGCGATGCGCACGCAGGTGTCCGGGATCAGCGGGGCGATCCGGGCGAAGTTGTTGCGGTCCACCTCGAGGGTCTTGAGGTTGCGCGCGTTGACCCCGATCACGGTGGCGCCGGCGTCGAGCGCGCGGGCGGTCTCCTCCTCGTCGTGGACCTCCACGATGGTGGTGAGACCGATCGAGCGGGAGCGCTCGATCAACGAGATCAGCGCGTTCTGCTCCAGGGCCGCGACGATCAGCAGGGCGACGTCGGCGCCGTGCGCGCGGGCCTCCCACAGCTGATAGCTCGTCACCATGAAGTCCTTGCGCAGGACCGGGATGTCGACCGCGGCGCGGACGGCGTCGAGGTCGTCGAGCGAGCCGCCGAAGCGGCGCTGCTCGGTGAGCACGCTGATCACGGATGCGCCGCCGGACTCGTAGTCGGCGGCGAGGCCCGCCGGGTCGGCGATCGCGGCGAGCGCGCCCTTGGAGGGGCTGGAGCGCTTGACCTCGGCGATGACGGCGATGCCGTCGCCGCGCAGGATGCTCTCCGCGTCGCGGGGTGCCGGCGCCCGGGCCGCGAGTTCCTTGATCTCGTCAAGGGATACGCGGGCCTGTCGTTCGGCGAGGTCGGCGTTGACACCGTCGATGATCTCGTCGAGCACAGTCACGCCCTACATCCCCTCGTTCGTCCGGAGAACCTGCTCCCCCGGCCCTTCGATGGTATAGGCCGATTCGAACAGACCCGACACATCGCACCGCCGAAGAGGTGGGGGCAGCATACGGCGTCGCACGGTCGCCCCGTGCGCACGGTCCGGCTCGCGAAACCGCCGCCGATCACTGTGCGTCAGGGGGCGAGACCCGCGCCGAACGGCAGGTCGCGAACGATCCAGAAGACCAGTACGACGGCGAGCAGCGCCCGCAACCACCGAGGATCGGCCAATGTGCGCCGCGGCTCGCCGCGCGCGGTTCGCACCGCCCAGCGCAGCCACAACCACCCGATCAGCGGGAAGAGCGCGACCGCAAGCGCGTTGTAGCCCAGCGCCGCCGGCAGGTCGAGGTGGGTGAGCGCGTGCACACAGCGCAGCCCACCGCAGCCGGGACAGGCCAGGCCGGTGATCACCAGGTAGGGGCAGGACGGGTAGTGGCCGCTCTCGCGCGGATCCACCAGGCCCACATACGTGGTGGCGGCCGCGAGCACCGCCAGACTCGTGGCCGGAAGCCCCAGGTTGCGCAGCCGGAATCCGGTGGCCGGCGCGGGGCGGGCGGGCATGCTCACGGACACATTGTGCCGTCGGCGGGTGCCATCACAGGTCACCCAGCGTGTCTTTCCAGCCCAGCAGGAAGACGCCGACCATCCAGGTGGTCCAGAAGATCACCCCGAGCAGGACGGTCCCGATCGTCCAGTTGCGCGCCCGCAGCGAGGCGAGCCGGGCCCCGGCCACGTCACCGCGCTGCCACCGCTCATTGACGCTGGTCGCCGCGAGCAACGCCGGAACCCCGGCCAGGAAACAACAGAACACGGTCGCCACGACCGCCCAGGCGAGGTAGTTGTCCGGCGCCCCGGGCGGCGGCGCGGTGGGCGGCCCATAGGGCGGCACGGAATGCCCGAACGGCCGAGGCGGCGCGTTCCACTCCCGCGTCCGATCCCCATCGCCGGGAGCCCCCGGGTAGCCGTACGCCACTTTCCCCCCTAGGCCGACAAGCCAACCCTAGAACAAGCCACCCACCACCACCCGAAAACCCACCCACCAACCACCAGCCCGCAACCCCGAACAACCCGCCCGGCGCACAAGCCCACCCAGCCGTTGCCCCCGACCGACACCGGACCCCAACCGGCCCGGCCGGCACCTGAACCCAAGCACCCCAGCCGCCCCTTGAGGCCACAGCCCAACCGACAGACAAGCCCCCCGACCAGCACTGCAACCCAAACAGCCCGACCGGCACTCGAGGCCACTCAGCCCGGCCGGCGCCTGAGGCACTCAGCCTGGCCGGCGCTTGAGGCCACTCAGCCCGACCGGCGCTGGAGCCCAAACAGCCCGGCCGGCGCTTGAGGCCAAACAGCCCGGCCGGCGCCTGAGGCCAAACAGCCCGGCCGGCGCCTGAGGCCACTCAGCCTGACCGGCGCCTGAGGCCAAAGGCCGCCGCCGCACGGCCCGAGCGCGGAGGCGTCAGCGACGCGCGGGCGCAGCCCCAAGCCCACCCATCCGCATCCCCGCACCGGCGATACAGCCGACCAACACCACCGCGGCCCCGACCCAGAAAAGCATCACGTTGGCCGCGATCATCGCGACACCCGAGACGGTGCAACCGATCAGCGCGAGTATGGTCACGGTCCAGGCCGCGGGGGTGCTGCCGTGGTTTCCGGCTTGCGACGACATCGATCGACTCCTTCGGCTTCACAACGAACTGCACACGCGTAAGCGCGCGGGTCGCACCCGCGCGATTCTTATTGTCACCCGCCGGGAGCAGTGCTCAGCGCGTGGGGTCCTCGCCCCGGTCCAACGCGTTCCACAGGTCCGCGTTGGTCGCGGTACGCCGCGGGGCCGCGGCCCCGCGCCCCGCCGGCGCCTCGTACCGGTTGGACATTCCGGGCCAGCGCCGCCCGCGGATCACCACGAACAGCCCGGCCAGCACGATCAGCACACCGCCCACGGCCGCGAACCACGGCCAGACCGCGTGGCTCACGTCCACCGCCCGCACACCCTCGACGGCCGCCTTCTTCGCCGCCTCGCCGTCCACCGCCGAGGTGTCGCGCGCGCCCTGTACGGCCAGCACGGTGACCCCGGCCCCCGCCAGCGCGATCAGCGCGCCGATCAGCGTGCGGCCGACGGTCCGGGTCGCGAGGATCGCGAGGCCGCCCGCCAGCCCGAGCAGCGCGAGCGCCGACGTGGCCTTGTTGATCGTGTTGCCGCTCGCGTGCACCGCGATGTGCGAGCCGTGCACCAGCGCCGTGCCGTCGGCCCAGGTGCGTCCCGCCACCGAGAGCACGACACCCGCGCCGACCAGGACCAGCAACACCGCGGCGGTCAACTCGCGCCGAGCGGCCTTGCGCTCCCGCACGGCGACATCCACCGTCTCGGCCGCCCCGCTCTCCGCCCCGGCCCCGGGTTCCGCCGCCTCGGCGGTCGGCGCCCCGCCCGGCGATCGGTCGTCCGTCTCGGTGCCGCGGCGCGCCGCGCCGGCCTCGGTCCTCGCGTCGGTCATGCATCCAGCATGAACCACGCCTCGCCGCGCCTTGACCCGGGTCGGGTCCACGCCCCACCCGAGCGCCTCCGCCGAAGCGCCACCACCGGAGCACCCGCGTCCGTCAGGACGCCGGGCCCTCGTGCGCGGGGGCCAGCGTGGCCGCGATCGCCACCGCGCGCAGCACCGCCGCCGCCTTGTTGCGGCACTCCACGTCCTCGGCCTCCGGCGAGGAGTCGGCGACCACACCCGCGCCGGCCTGGACGTAGGCGACGCCGTCGCGGATCAGCGCGGTGCGGATCGCGATCGCGGTGTCCAGGTCCCCCGCGAAGTCCACGTAGCCCACACAGCCGCCGTACAACCCGCGCCGGGTCGGCTCGAAGTTCTCGATGATCTCCATCGCCCGCGGCTTGGGCGCGCCGGACAGGGTGCCCGCCGGGAAACACGCGGCGAACACGTCGAGCGCGGTTCGCCCCGGCGCCAACTCGCCCACCACCGTGGACACGATGTGCATCACGTGGCTGTAGCGCTCGACCGACATGAAGTCGACCACCTCGACCGTGCCGGGCGCGCAGACCCGGCCCAGGTCGTTGCGGCCCAGGTCGACGAGCATCAGGTGTTCGGCGCGTTCCTTCGGGTCGGCCAGCAACTCCTCGGCGAGCGCGGCGTCTTCGGCGGGCGTGGCGCCGCGGTGGCGGGTGCCCGCGATCGGGTGCACCATCGCCCGCCCCTCCTCGACCTTGACCAGCGCCTCGGGACTGGAGCCGACCACGTCGAAGCCGCCCTCGGCGCCGCCGTCGGGGCCGGGCATCCGGAACAGGTACATGTACGGGCTGGGGTTGGTCGCCCGCAGGATCCGGTACACGTCCAGCGCGCCGGCCTCGGTGGGCATCTCGAAGCGCTGGGAGAGCACGATCTGGAACGCCTCGCCGGCCCGGATCTCCTCCTTGGCCGCAGCCACCGCCTTGCGGTACTCGCCCGAGCCCCAGGGGCCGACCGCCTCGGCCGGCGCCGCCCGCTCGAACGCCGCGGCGGCCAGTCCGGTCGGGCGGGCCAGGTCCGCGGTCATCGCGTCCAGCCGGGCCACCGCCGCCCGATACGCCTCGTCCACGCCCGACTCGCGGTTGTCGTGGTTGATCGCGTTGGCGATCAGCAGCACACTGCCGTCCACGTGGTCGAGCACCGCGAGGTCGGTGGCCAGGAACATCATCAGCTCGGGGATGCGCAGGTCGTCCACGCTCGACTCGGGCAGCCGTTCCAACCGGCGCACGATGTCGTAGCCGAGGTAGCCGACCATCCCACCGGTCAGCGGCGGCAGGTCCAGGCCCGGGATGCCGTGCGGGGTGTGCAGCGCCTCCATCGTGGCCCGCAGCACCTCCAGCGGGTCGCCGTCCACCGGCACGCCCACCGGCGGGGTGCCCAACCAGCGGGCCCGACCGGCCACTTCGGTGAGCATCGCCGCGCTGCGCACGCCCACGAACGAATAGCGGGACCAGGAGCGGCCGTTCTCCGCGGATTCGAGCAGGAAGGTGCCGGGCCGCTCGGCGGCGAGCTTGCGGTACAGCCCCACGGGCGTGTCGCCGTCGGCCAGAAAGCGCCGGGTGACGGGGATGACGCGCCGGTCGCGGGCGAGTTCCCGGAAGGTGTCCGGGTCGGGGGTGACGGTTCCGGTGGTCATGGCGAGCGCAGTCTCCCGGGCGGCGGGTCGGCGGAGGGGACCGGTCCGGCGACCGGACGGTCGCGAGGCGACGGGCGGAGGCGGACGGTCGGGAGGCGGACGGTCAGGAGGTAACCGGCAGGACGTCGGCGTCGAAGCAGGTGCGCGCGCCGGTGTGGCACGCGGCGCCGGTCTGCTCGACCCGCACGAGCACCGCGTCGCCGTCGCAGTCGAGGGCGGCCGAGACCACCTTCTGCACGTGGCCCGAGGTGTCGCCCTTGACCCAGTATTCCTGCCGGCTGCGGCTCCAGTAGGTGCACCGTCCGGTGGTCAGCGTGCGGTGCAGCGCCTCGTCGTCCATCCAGCCGACCATCAGCACCTCGCCCGTGTCGCTCGCCTGGGCGACGGCGGCGATCAGGCCGTCGGGGTCGCGCTTGAGGCGGGCGGCGATGCTCGGATCGAGGTCGGACGGCCGCGCGGGAGGGTGGGAGGCACCGGTCATGCGCGCATTGTCGCAGACCCGCGCGGGCCGGCCGCGCGAGCGTTCACAGGCCGGTATCGGCCGCGCGCAGCGCCCGTACCGCGTCCGGGTCGCCGGTGACCTCAACCCGGGCGTGCTCCTTGCGGCCGAACAGGTACAGCAGCAGTTCGGCCGGGTGTCCGGCCAGCGTGACCACGGGGGTGCCCTTGTGGATCGGCTGGGCCGGCTCGTCGGCGCCGGTGTCGGTGCGGCGCAGCGCCACCCCCACCGGCACCCCGCGCAGCGCGATCCGCGAGGAACCCTTGGCCCGCTTCCACAGGATCTCGGTGAGCGCGGGGTCCAGCTCGCGCGGTTCGGCGCCGCCGGGCCGGGCGCGCCGGACGTCCTCCAGGTGGATGAAGTACTCCATCGTGTTGGCCGCCGCGTCCACGCCGGGGATGCCGAACGCGGACAGTGTCGGCGGCCCGTCGGCGACCAGGCGCACGCTCTGTTCGTACGGCTTGACCGCTTGCCGCAGGCGTACCCGTTCGGTGTATCCGGCGAGCGGCTTGAAGACCAGGCCCGGTCCGGAGTCCGGGCGGCGTTCGCGGACCACGAGGTGGGCCGCGAGGTCCCGGGTGGTCCAGCCCTCGCACAGGGTCGGCGCGTCGGGTCCCATGACGCGCAGCAGTTCGGCGAGCGCGGCGCGTTCGGCGCGGGCGTGGGAAGTCGGCATGTGCCGATCCTTCGGCCCGCGCCGGATGAAATCAAGGGGCGCGATCCGCGACACGGCCGGTCACGGCGAGGCGGCCACCGTCCCCGGCTCCTTGGGGTGGTCGCTCTTTTGCTGCGTGCTCAGCCAGCGCAGCGCGTCGGGCAGCACCGTCTGCCACGTCTTGAAGTTGTGCCCGCCGGTGGGCAGGATCAGCGTGTCCACCTTGAGCGGCGCCTTGGCCAGCTTCTGGAACTCCCGGGTGTCGGCGAGGTTGGGTTCGCCGCTCTCGCTGCTGGTGAGCAGGAGGCTGACGGGCGGCATGGGCAGGTTCTTCAGCCGCCACAGCAGGTCGTTCTGGTTGCGGTAGGCCTTGCTGCCGCCGTACAGGTCGCCGGTGTCGCCGTCGGAGGGGGCGCCGTAGTCGGCGGAGAGCGCGACGCCCGCGCCGATCCGGTCGGAGTTGAGCATCGGCAGCTTGGCCGCGCAGTAGCCGCCGGTGGAGTCGCCGAGCATGGCCCAGCCGCGCGGTCCCGGGGCGACGCGGTAGGCCTGGTTGATCGCCTCGGGCAGGTCCTGGCTGAAGAACATGCCGACCTGCGGGCCGCCGGGCACGTCGGTGCACTCGGTGTCGCGGTCGAGGCCGACGCTGGGCTTCATCATCACGTAGATGGTGGGCTGGACCCGGCCGGCGGCGATCTCGTTGGCGGCGATCTTGGGCAGCTCCAGCCGGGTGACCAGGTTGCGCTCGTTGCCGGGGTAGCCGGTGAGCGTGACCACGACGGGGAAGCGCCGGTCCTTGTACTGGGCCTGGAAGTATTGCGGCGGCAGGTAGACGAGCGCGGGTGTGCCCATCCCGCTGCGTCGTCCGACCAGGTCGACCTGCATGATCTGGCCCGCGACCTGGGGGTTGCTCCCCTGCGGGACGTCTATCGTCTCGGTGCCCTTCTCCTTGACCAGTTTGGGCATGTCGCCGGGGCCGGCCTCGCCGAAGTTCAGGACCGGCTTGCCGGTGCGCCCGAACAGGTCGTCCCAGGTCGTATAGAAGACGAAATATCGGTTGCCGATCACCGCGACCGTGGCCAGGAGCAGGACCTGCGTGCTCAGCAGGATGCCGACCCGGCCCAGGATGGGCACCACGTGCTGGCGGGACAGCTTGGGCCAGAAGAACACGGCTGCCGACGCCGCCGCGACGGTGACGAGGCACAGCAGGATTATCAGTTTGAGGCTGGTGAGGCCCACAGCGGCGTCCTCGGTCTATCGATCATGGTCAGGGCACGACCGTGGAGACGAGCCCGACCCGGGGTTTGGTTGCGGGTAACCGGGGCGTCGCGAGCCCGTTCGCGGGGAGCGCCCGAAACAGGGTGACATGCGGGAATGGTCTGCTCCAATCCGCCCGGAGGCCGGTGATCGGGATGGAGTCGGCGGGGCGGACGGGGAATCGGGGCGGTCGGCGGCGCCTTGTACGTTCATCGGACAAACATCGTCGACAGCCCCGTTCGCGGCGGCTGCGTTCCCCCGGATTTTGGTGAATCCGGGGGAATCCGCGTGAAAGTGAGCCCCGTGGCGGACAAGGTCGTTCTGCGACAAGGACTGCGCGTACTCGGCGTCGCGATCCGCGAGGAGCCTCGGATCTTCGCCGCCGCGGTGGGCGCGAGCGCGGTGTACGGCGTGATGACGGTGGGCTCGGCCCTTGTGCTCGGGCGGGTCACCGACGATGTGATCATCCCGGCCTTCCGCGACGGGCACACCACGGCGGGCGCGTTGATCGGCGCGTTCGCGGCGGTGTTCGGCGTCGCGCTGCTCAAGGCGTTCGGCGTGATCGGCCGGCGGTTGTGGGCGGGCATGATGCAGTACCGCCTCCAGGCCACCTTCCGCCGCCGGGTCACCCGGCAATACCTGCGGCTGCCGCTCGCCTGGCACCACCGCCACCCGACCGGCACGCTGCTGTCCAACGCGAACGCCGACGTCGAGGCGGCGTGGAACCCGGTGGCGCCGCTGCCGATGGCCACCGGCGTGGTGGTGATGTTGTTCGTCGCGGCGATCTCGATGGTGATCACCGACTGGGCGCTGGCCCTGGTCGGCTTCGTGATCTTCCCGGCGATCGCCGCGCTCAACATCGTCTACCAGCGCAGGCAGGGGCCGCTGGCGATGCGCGCGCAGGAGTTGCGCGCCGACGTCGCGGAGATCGCGCACGAGAGCTTCGACGGCGCGCTGGTGGTCAAGACGCTGGGCCGGGAGAGCGAGGAGACCACCCGGTTCGCGGCCGCGTCGCGGGAGTTGGCCGACGCGAACATCGCGGTGGGGCGGGTCCGGGCGCTGTTCGACCCGATCCTGGAGGCGCTGCCCGGCTTCGGCGTGCTGCTGGTCCTGGTGGTCGGCACGGTCCGGGTCTCGCACGACGATCTGGCCCCGGGCGACCTGGTGCAGGTCGCCTATTTGTTCACCCTGTTGGCCTTCCCCGTCCGGGCGATCGGCTGGCTGCTCGGCGACATGCCGCGCTCGGTGGTCGGCTACGACCGGGTCCGCGGCGTGCTGGACGCCGAGGGCGAGCACACCTACGGCGAGATCGAGGGTGGTGACGCGGCGGCCGGTCCGGCCCGCCTCGAGGCGCGCGCGGTGCGCTTCGGCTACACCGACGACACCGACGTGCTGCACGACGTGGCGTTCGATGTCGACCCCGGGCGCACCATCGCCGTCGTCGGCCCGACCGGATCCGGCAAGTCCACCCTGGTCTCGCTCCTGGTCCGGCTGGTCGACCCGGTGGACGGCGGGATCCTGCTCGACGGCACCGACCTGCGCGACTACCGGCGGGGCGGGATCGCGGCCACCGCCGCGCTGGTCCCGCAGCAGGCGTTCCTGTTCGACGACAGCGTCCGCGACAACATCACCCTTGGCCTGGACTTGGACGACGCCGCGGTACACGAGGCGCTGCGGATCGCCCAGGCCGACTTCGTCGCCGCGCTGCCCGAGGGCCTGGACACCCAGGTCGGCGAGCGCGGCACCACCCTCTCCGGCGGCCAGCGCCAGCGGATCGCGCTGGCCCGGGCCCTGGTGCGCCGGCCGCGCCTGCTCGTCCTGGACGACGCCACCTCGGCGGTGGACCCGCGCGTGGAGGCGGCCATCCTGCACGGGCTGCGCGACGCGGGACCGGCCACCGTGGTCGTGGTCGCCTACCGCAAGGCCACCATCGCGCTCGCCGACGAGGTGGTCTACATCGAGGGCGGCCGGGTGCTCGACCGCGGCCCGCACCACACGCTCCTGGAGCGCTCGGTGGGCTACCGCCGCCTGGTCAACGCGTACGAACGCGCCGCGCGCGAGGACGCGGAGCACGAACTCGACACCGACATCGACGTCGACGAGGCCGAGGAGGCCACGGCTTCATGAGTATCGCCACCGCCGTGCCCAAGCCGGCCGCGCCCGAACCCGAGCCGAAGAGCGGGTCGGGCTCCCGAATAGGTCCCGACGCCGACCGGCCGACCGAGTCCGGCCTGAGCGTGCTGCGTCGCGGCCTGCGGATGACCCCGGAGTTCACCGAGGGCCTGATCGTCACCCTGCTGCTGGCCGTGATCGGCACGGCCGGCCGGATCGTGGTGCCGCTGGCCGTGCAGCAGACCATCGACCGGGGCCTGCGCGCCGACGCCGGTCCCGACCTGACCGTGGTACGCACGATGGCCGCGCTCGCCGCGCTCGCGGTGGTGGTCACCGCGGTGTCCGCGTACGCGATGAACGTGCGGCTGTACCGCACCAGCGAACGCGGCCTGTCCACGATGCGGGTGGCCGCCTTCCGGCACATCCACGACCTGTCCACGCTGCACCAGCAGTCCGAGAAGCGCGGCTCGCTGGTCTCGCGGGTGACCGGCGACGTGGACACGATCAGCCGATTCATCCAGTTCGGCGGCCTGTTGCTGATCGTCAGCGTCGGGCAGATCGCGCTGGTGACGGTGCTGATGTTCGTCTACTCCTGGCAGCTGACCCTGCTGGTGTGGGTGTGCTTCGCGCCGCTGTACTTCTTCATGCGCGCGGTGCAAAAGCGGATCGCGGCCGCGTACTCGCACGTGCGCGTCGCCATGGGCCGGATGCTGGGCGCCATCTCGGAGCCGGTCGTGGGCGCCGCGATCGTGCGCGCGCACGGCATCGAGGAGCGCACCGCGCGCCGGATCGACGAGTCGGTCGACGCGCACCGCGACGCGCAGACCCGGGCCCAGTTGTTCGTCGCGTTGACCTTCCCGATGGGCGAGTTCGTGGTCGGCCTGGCCAACGGCCTGGTGGTGGTCGTCGGGGTGTGGCTGGGCATCGACGGGCAGCTCAGCGTGGGCGAGCTGGTCGCGTTCCTGTTCCTGGTCACGTTGTTCGTGGGCCCGGTGCAGATGGGCGTGGAGATCCTGAACGAGGCGCAGAACGCGCTCGCGGGCTGGCGTCGGGTGCTGGAGGTGCTGGACGTGGAGCCGGACATCGCCGATCCGGGCGAGGCGGGCGAGGAGTTGCCCCGCGGCCCGGTCGAGGTGCGGTTCGACCACGTCTCGTACGGCTATCCCGGCGGCCCGCGGATCCTGCACGACGTGGACGTCACGCTCGCGCCCAGGACCCGGGTGGCGGTGGTCGGCGAGACCGGCTCGGGCAAGACCACGTTCGCCAAGCTGCTCACGCGCCTGGTCGACCCGGACGAGGGCCGGGTGTTGCTCGACGGCGTCGACCTGCCCCGGGTGCGCTTCTCGTCGCTGCGCGCGCGGGTGGTGATGGTGCCGCAGGAGGGCTTCCTGTTCGACGCCACGCTGCGGGAGAACGTGCGGTACGGCCGGCCGGACGCGGACGACGCGGCGATCGTCGCCGCGTTCGCCGACCTGGGACTGGCCGACTGGCTCGCGGGGTTGGCCGCCGGCCTGGACACCCGGGTGGGCCAGCGCGGCGAGTCGTTGTCGGCGGGCGAGCGGCAGTTGGTCGCGCTGGTCCGGGCCTACATCGCCGATCCGGACCTGCTGGTCCTGGACGAGGCGACGTCGGCGGTCGACCCGGCCACCGAGGTCCGGATCAACCGGGCCCTGGACGGCCTGACCCGGGGCCGCACCGCGGTGTTCATCGCACACCGGATGTCCACGGCCGAATCGGCGGACGAGGTCCTGGTCTTCGACGCCGGAAAGCTGATCGAACGCGGCCCCCACACCCGCCTGGTCACCGCCGGAGGAATCTACACCCGCCTCCACGCATCATGGACGGCCCAACAAAAACCGACCCCGAACCCGACCTGACCCCACAAGCCCACCCCCAACCCGGCCGTCCTCGAACGCCGAACGGGCCGGATCCCCGGCCGCGTTCGGCAAGAAACGTCGCCGACGGGCGAACATCACGCACCCGACTCCCACGAAAGCGGGCCCGCGGCCGGACCGTCCTCGAACGCCGGTCAACCCGTCCACCACCACCCCATGCGGCACCGCGCCCAACCCCCAAGCCCGCACGAGCCCACCCTCACCCCAACCGGCGCCTGAGGCCAAACAGCCCGGCCGGCGCTTGAGGCCAAACAGCCCGACCGGCACCTGAGGCCAAACAGCCCGGCCAGCGCTTGAGGCCACCTAGCCCGGGCCCACATCGTGCGCGGCCGAAAACCTATTGCAAAGGCGCCGTCAGCTTCTTGGTCTCGTCCGAGTAGGACACCAGGCACTGGACCTCACGATCACCGGAGGCCCAGCCCGATTCCTTCGGATAGATGTAGAGCCAGGTCAACTGCGCGGCGTCGGGCTGACGATTGATCACCGGCTCGGTGATCGGCTTGCACACCTCCGACGCCTTGGTGTCCATCGCCCCGTCACCGGGCCACGCGCCGTCCGGCAGCGCGACGTTCTCGATGTGCTGCCCGTCGTGCGGCGTGGTGCACCCGACCTTGTTCACGTCGGTGCTCCCGGCCGCGAACGAGATGCAGTCGCCCGGACTGAGCGGGACCTTGCGGACCGCGACGCTGCCGTTGGGGTTGGTCGCCGGCGGCGAGCCGGCTTCCGTGGCCGGCGGCCCACTCGTGGGCGGCTCGCTCGTGGGCGGCTCGGGCGAGTCCGTGGGCGACGCGCTCTCGCTCGGCCGCGCGCTCGTGGGCCGGGTCGCACTCGTCGTCGGGCCCGCCTTGTCGCTCTTGCCGTCGTCACCCAGGCTCACCACCAAGGCGATCACGCCGCCGGCGATCACCAGCGCGACGACCACCACGACCGCCACCACCCGACCGCTGCGCCCGCCGCCGGGCGGCCCCGTGGGCGGCCCCGCGGGCGGGCCGTAGGGCGGACCTCCGCCGTACGGCGGGCCGCCACCTCCGTAGGGCGGCCCCGCGCGATAGGGCGGGCCGCCGATCGTCGGGCCGCCATAGGGCGGGGACGGAGGCGGGTTCGCGGGCGGGGGCCCCGCCGGGCCGCCCGGGTAACCACCGCCGGAGCCGCCGCCGTAGCCTCCCCCACCGTAGCCGCCGTAGCCCCCGGCGCCCGGGTCGCCACCGCCCCGGTCACCGCCCGGATATCCGCCGGGACTGCTCATCACGTCGATCCCTCCCCCAAGGGCCGAGCGCTCGGTCAGCGCAGGGGCTTGGTGAGTGTCTGCCCCGACTTGTACTTCGCGATGCAGGTCACCTTGCGCCGACCGATGTCCCAGCCCGGCTGCTTCGGGAAGGTGTAGGTGAAGGTGAACTGCGAGGAGTCGGAGCGCCCGCTCACCGCCGCGTTCAGCGCCGGGGTGCACTTGGTCTCGGTCTGGTCGGTGATCGCCGACTCGCCCGGATAGGTGCTGCCGGTCAGTTCGTAGGTCATGATGACCTCGCCGTTGTGCGTGCTGGTGCACGTCTTCTTGTCGATGGTGCCCGAGGTGGTGTCCAGGGTCACGCAGTCGCCCTTGGACAGGTCGACGTACTGCACCTCGGAGGGCATGGTCGGGTCCGTACCGCCGGACGAGGTGGTGCGCGGCGCGGTCGGGCGGCTGGTGGTCGGGCGGGTCGTGGGCGGCGCGCTCTGCGTGGCGGTCGGCGAGGACACGGCCGAGGTGGTCGGGGCGGGCGTGGGCGACGCCGACTTCTTCTTGTCGTCCCCGCCCAGGACCACCACGAGGGTGGCGATGATCCCGCCGACCACGACGATCGCGGCGATCACCACGGCGATCAGCGGGCCCTTGCCGGAGCCGCCCTGGTTGGGGCCCGGCGGCATGCCGCCGCCATAGCCCCCGCCACCACCGTAGTTGCCGGGATACTGCGGTCCGCCGCCGTACGGGTTCTGCGGCGGCGGTGGGTACTGCTGTCCGCCCTGGGGGTACTGCTGCCCGGGGTACGGCTGGTTGCTCGGATAACCCTGGCCTGGCTGCTGCCCGTATCCG
Source organism: Embleya sp. NPDC056575 (assembly GCF_042793325.1). NCBI lineage: Bacteria > Bacillati > Actinomycetota > Actinomycetes > Kitasatosporales > Streptomycetaceae > Embleya > Embleya sp. NPDC056575. The sequence goes on along the minus strand of NZ_JBHTVA010000012.1, from coordinate 24,650 downwards.
GGGTAGCCACCCTGTCCGGGTGATGGCGGCATCGTCATGTGCCTAGCCTGCCCGATCGGGTGAACCTCGCGCTCGACCGGGCCCAACTACTTGACTTCGAGTCAGATGATCGTTGTGCGACCGGAATCCTTCCGTGACCCGAAGTCAGGCCCGGCGCCGAAAGGGTCCGCTGCCCAGTGCCACCAGGATGCCCGCGAGCATCGCCGCACCGCCGCCGGCGAACACGGCCGAGGGCCCGAACTCCGTGGCGATCAGGCCACCGACGGGGTACAGCAGCGGGATCAGGCCGACCGCGAACATCATCTGCAACGCGGTCACCCGACCCAGCGCACTCGGCGCGCACGTGGTCTGCACCAGCGCGCTCCCGGCCCCGCCCACCACGCCGGTACCCACACCCAGGACCGCCGCGCAGGCCACCGCGACGCCGACCCCGGGCGCGTAACCGAGGCCGACCAGACCGCCGGCCATCACCAGCATCCCCACCGGCAGCACGAACACCGGCCGCGGCACCCGCCCGGCAACGGTCAGGCCCAACGCGCCGATCGCCGCACCGATCCCCCACCCGCCCAGCACCGCGCCCATCCCGCCCGGCCCCCAGCCCGCGTCGTCGGCGAGCAGCACGATGCCGACGTTCATCGGGATGGTGAAGCCCAGCTCCATCAGCGCCACCGTGATCAGGAGCGGGCGCAGGAACTCGTGCCCGAACACGTGGCGCAGTCCGGCCCGCAGGCCCAATTCCGGCTCCTCGGTGCCCGGTTCCGGCTCAGGCGCGGGCCCCGGGCGCAGCCGCCACAGCAGCGCGAGGGAGAGGCCGAACAGGACCGCGTTGAGCGTGAAGGCGAGTTCGGCATCGCCCCAGGCGAGCACCGCGCCGCCGATCGGCGCGGACACCACGGTGGCCACCCGCTGCGACAACGAGCGCATGCCCTGGACCCGGACCAGTTGCGAGCGGTCGGTCAGCCGTACCGGCAACGCCCCGACGGCGGGCATGAACAGCGCGTCCACCGCGCCGAACACCAGCGCGATCGTGATCAGCAGCCAGATCGCCGGACTGCTCGCCGCCACCGCGAACGCCGCGATCATCATCACCACGCAGCGCACCAGGTCGCTGCCGATCAGCACGCGGCGCGGCCCGTACCGGTCGGCGATCGCCCCGCCGGGCAACATCAGCAGCGCCCGGGGCAACGATCCGGCGGCCAGCACCAGCCCGGTCTGCGTGCCGTCGCCGCCGCGTACCGCCGTCCAGGACAGCGCCAGGAACCAGATCTGGTCGCCGATCAGCGACGCGGTGAAGGCGCCGAGCCAGGCCAGCACGCGCGGGTCGCGGTGCGCGGGCCGGGGCGTCGTGGTCGCGACTCCGGTCGCGGTGTTGCGTACGGCCATGATGCTTCCCGTTCCGGTACTCGATGGGGCGTCGGGCGGCTCGGGCGGCGGGCGCGGGCACGGCGCCCGGCACTCACATGCGGTACGGGAAACCTCGGACGTAGACCTCGACATGCTCCGCGCCCGGGGTCTGCCGGTCCCGGTATCGGGCCACCAACGCCTGCAGTTCCTCGCCCAGTTCGCGCAGCTCGTCGGCGGTCAGCCGGAGCGTCGGCGCACCGCTGAAGGCGGCGCCGGCCCATTCCGGGCCCCACGACTCGACCTCGTCCAGGAACCGGCGGTAGCGGTCCTCGGACTGCGAGCCGAGCACCCGCACGATGCTGGTGGACAGGTCCCGGCCGACCCGGTCCTCGGCGAAGTCGCCGAGCGAGAAGGTCAGGTCCTCGACCACCTTCCACCAGCGCTCGCGCCCGTCCTCGGCGTGCTCGGGGTCCTCGACCACGAAGCCGTGCGCGGCCAGGGTGCGCACGTGGTAGCTGACCAGGGCCGGGGTCGCGTCGACCCGCTTGGCCAGCATCGACGCGGTGGCCGGGCCGCCGGCGTGCAGCATCCGCAGCAGCGAGATCCGCAGCGGGTGGGTGAACACCTTGAGGGTCTGTACGTCCTTGATCATCCGCCGGGGCGGAGGCTCCTCGCTCATGACCCCACGATAAATGCGAAAGAGTTCTTTCGCAATAAATCTTTCGCAATAGAGATTGCACATCCGGCCGCGAAAAAGCCGACCGCACCCGCGGTCGGCTCCCTCGCCCGGTACGCGGCTCAGCGCACCGGCTGCCCCGCCTCCCGCAATACGTTCTTGACCTGCGGAATCCGCAACATGCCGAAGTGGAACACGCTGGCCGCGAGCACCGCGTCGGCGCCCGCCTCCACGGCCGGGACGAAGTCCCCCAGGGCGCCGGCGCCACCGGAGGCGATCACCGGGATGCCCACCTCGGCCCGGACCAGGCGGATCAACTCCAGGTCGTAGCCGTCCTTGGTGCCGTCGGCGTCCATCGAGTTGAGCAGGATCTCGCCCGCGCCCAACCCGGCCGCCCGCGCCGCCCAGGCGACCGCGTCGATGCCGGTCCCGGTGCGCCCGCCGTGCGTGGTCACCTCGAAGCCCGGCGCACCGTCGCGGCGCCGGCGCGCGTCCACCGAGAGCACCAGTACCTGGGAGCCGAAGCGGTCGGCGATCTCGGCGATCAACTCCGGCCGCGCGATCGCCGCGGTGTTCACGCCCACCTTGTCCGCGCCGGCCCGCAGCAGCCGGTCCACGTCCTCGACCGCGCGCACCCCGCCGCCGACGGTGAGCGGGATGAACACCTGCTCGGCGGTGCGCCGGACCACGTCATAGGTGGTCTCGCGATTGCCCGAGGAGGCGGTGATGTCGAGGAAGACCAACTCGTCCGCGCCCTCGGCGTCGTACACCCGGGCCATCTCGACCGGATCGCCCGCGTCCCGCAGGTTCTCGAAGTTGACGCCCTTGACCACCCGGCCGGCGTCCACGTCCAGACACGGGATCACCCGTACGGCCAACGTCACGACGCCCTCCCCCGGTACGCGTCCACCTCGACCTCGACGAGCATCCGCGAGTCGATCAGCCCGGCCACCACGACCATCGTGGCGGCCGGTCGCGCCTCGCCGAACAGTTCGCCGTGCGCGCGCCCGACATCGTCCGAGTCGCGCGAGTGGGTGATGTACATCCGGGTGCGCACCACGTCCGCCGCGTCGAGCCCGAAGTGCGCGAGCGCGTCCAGCGCGATCCGGAAGGCGGCGAGCGTCTGGTGGTGCGGGTCGCCCTCGTGGGCCAGATTGCCCTCGACGATCGCGGTACAGCCCGACACGTGCACGTAGTCGCCGACGGCGACCGCGCGCGAGTAGCCGAATGTGTCCTCCCACGGGCCGCCGGACGAGTACCGCTCGATGCCGGCCGAGCTACCGGATCCGGCCGAATTGTCGCTTCCCGTCACCGGGACACCGCCTCCAACGCCTCTTCGAGGGTGAACGCCTGGGCGTACAGCGCCTTGCCGACGATCGAGCCTTCCACACCCAGCGGCACCAGTTCGGCGATGGCGCGCAGATCCGCCAGCGAGGACACCCCGCCCGAGGCCACCACCGGGCGGTCGGTGGCCGCGCAGACGTCGCGCAGCAGCTGCAGGTTCGGGCCCGCGAGGGTGCCGTCCTTGTTCACGTCGGTGACCACGTAGCGGGCGCAGCCGTCGGCGTCCAACCGGGCCAGCGTCTCGAACAACTCGCCCCCCTCGCGGGTCCAGCCGCGCCCGGCCAGCGTGGTGCCGCGCACGTCCAGGCCCACCGCGATCCGGTCGCCGTGCCGGGCGATCGCGGAGCGCACCCAGTCCGGCGTCTCCAGCGCGGCGGTGCCCAGGTTCACCCGGCGGCAGCCGGTGCCGAGCGCGGCCTCCAGGGAGGCGTCGTCGCGGATGCCGCCGGACAACTCGACCTTGACGTCGAGCTTGCCGACAACCTCGGCGAGCAGTTCGCGGTTGCTGCCCTTGCCGAACGCGGCGTCCAGGTCGACCAGGTGGATCCACTCGGCGCCGGCGCTCTGCCAGGCCAGGGCGGCGGCCAGCGGGTCGCCGTAGGAGGTCTCCGACCCGGCCTCGCCCTTGACCAGGCGGACGGCCTGGCCGTCGGCGACGTCGACGGCGGGCAGCAGTTCGAGGCGGTGGGTCTCGGTCATGACGCTTGGGATCCTCAGCAGTTCGGTCGAAAGTTCGGGCGGGGTGCGGTCGGGGCGATCGGGGTGGTCGGGGCGATCGCGATGCGGCGCGGCACGCGCGCCGCGCGGGCTACAGCGTCTCGAGCCAGTTGCGCAGCAGTTGCGCGCCGGCCTCTCCGGACTTCTCCGGGTGGAACTGGGTGGCGCTGAGCGCGCCGTTCTCCACTGCGGCCACGAACGGTGTGCCGTGCGTGCTCCAGGTGACGCCGGGCGGGATGTGCGGGCCGTCCTGGACCACCGGCATCTCCCACGTGCGCACCGCGTAGGAGTGCACGAAGTAGTAGCGCGTGTCGGGCACGGCGTCGCGGAAGAGCACACTGTCGGCGGGCGGCTCGACGGTGTTCCAGCCCATGTGCGGCACCACGGGGGCGGCCAGCCGCTCGACCGTGCCGGGCCATTGGGCGCAGCCCTCGGTGGCCACCCCGTGCTCGACACCGCGTGTGAACAGGATCTGCATGCCGACGCAGATGCCGAGCACCGGCCGGCCGCCGGCGAGGCGCTTGTCCACGATGGTGTCGCCGCGGACCGCGCGCAGGCCCTCCATGCACGCCGCGAACGCACCGACGCCGGGCACGAGCAGCCCGTCGGCGTTCAGCGCGGCGTGCTGGTCCGCGCTGATCTCGACGTCGGCGCCGGCGTGCGCGAGCGCCCGCTCGGCCGAACGCACGTTCCCGAATCCGTAGTCGAGGACGATGACCTTCTTGGGCACGCGCCTATCCGATCTTCAGGACGCCGGCCGCGATCGAGAAGAACGCGCCGACGGCGAGCAGGGCGATCACACTCTTGGGCAGGCCCTGCTTGACGAACGAGATGCACCCGCCGACCAGGAAGAGCCCGAACACGATCAGGACCATCGCGCCGGTGCTCACAGCGCGCCCTTCGTCGAGGGGATCACGCCGGCCCGGCGCGGGTCGAGCACGCACGCGTCGGACAGCGCCCGGGCGAGCGCCTTGAACTGCGCCTCGACGATGTGGTGCGCGTTGCGCCCGTACGGCACGTGTACGTGCAGGCAGATCTGCGCCTGGGCGACGAACGACTCCAGGATGTGCCGGGTCAGCGTGGTGTCGTAGTCGGGGCCGATCATCGGCGCCATGTGCTCCGGCTCGGAGTGCACCAGGTACGGCCGGCCGGACAGGTCCACGGTGACCTGGGCCAGCGCCTCGTCCAGCGGCACGGAGGCGTCCGCGAAGCGGCGGATGCCCTTCTTGTCGCCGAGTGCCTGGCGAAACGCGGCGCCGAGCGCGAGGGCGGTGTCCTCGATCGTGTGGTGCGCGTCGATGTGCAGGTCGCCCCGGGTCTTGACGGTCAGGTCGAACAGGCCGTGCTTGCCGAGCTGGTCGAGCATGTGGTCGAAGAAGCCGACGCCGGTGGCGACGTCGACCTTCCCCGAGCCGTCCAGGTCGATCTCGACCTCGACGGAGGTTTCCTTCGTGGCGCGTTCGACGCGACCGGTTCTTGCCATGGCGGTGATTTCGACTTTCTCTCAGTCCTTCGGACGCGCGCTTTTGAGAACGTGCCGCATCGCGTCCAGGAAGGCCGTGTTCTCGGCGTCCGTGCCGGCGGTCACCCGCAGCATGCCCGGGACGCCGTTGTCGCGGACCAGCACCCCGTGTTCGAGGATCCGCGCCCAGATCGCGTGCGGGTCCTCGAACCGGCCGAACTGCACGAAGTTGGCGTCGGAGTCGGTCACCTCGCAGCCGAGCGCGCGCAGTTCCTCGACCAGCCGGTCGCGCTGTTCCTTGAGTTCGCGCACATAGCCCAGCAGGGTGTCCTCGAACTCCAGGCAGGCCAGCGCGGTGGCCTGGTTGACCGCGGAGAGGTGGTACGGGAGGCGGACCAGTTGCACCGCGTCCACCACCGCGGCGTCCGCCGCGAGATAGCCGAGCCGCAGGCCCGCCGCGCCGAACGCCTTGGACATGGTCCGGCTCACCACCAGGTGCGGCCGGCCCTCCAGCAGCGGCAGCAGCGACGCGGTGTGCGCGAACTCGACGTACGCCTCGTCGACGATCACCAGCGACGGCCGGGCGGCCTGCGCGGCGTCGTACACCCGCTCGACCACCTCGCCGGCGAGCGCGGTGCCGGTGGGGTTGTTCGGCGAGCACAGGAACACCACGTTCGGGCGGTGTTCGGCGATCTGCGCCAGCGCCTCGTCGAGGTCGATCGTGTAGTCGCCGCCGCGCGCGCCGGAGATCCACCCGGTCCCGGTGCCGCGCGCGATCAGCGCGTGCATCGAGTAGGACGGGTCGAAGCCCAGCGCCGTGCGCCCGGGGCCGCCGAACGCCTGGAGCAGCTGTTGCAGCACCTCGTTGGAGCCGTTGGCCGCCCACACCCGCTCCGGGCCCAGCGGGTAGCCGCCGGTCCGGGACAGGTAGTCGGCCAGCGCGGTGCGCAGTTCGACCGCGTCCCGGTCCGGATAGCGGTTCAGGTCGCGGGCCGCGGCGGCGACCCGCTCGGCGATCCGGGCCACCAGCGCGGCCGGCAGCGGATACGGGTTCTCGTTCGTGTTGAGCCGCACCGGGACATCCAACTGCGGGGCGCCGTACGGCGATTGCCCGCGCAGCTCGGCGCGGATCGGCAGCCGGTCCAGGTCGCTCACGCGCCCTCCTCCCACGCCGCGAGGCCGGACAGCTCGCCGGTCGCGAAGCGGGCCCGCACGGCCGCGCCGTGCGCGGGCAGGTCCTCCGCGTCGGCCAGCACGCTGACGTGCTCGGCGACGTCGGCGAGCGCCGCGCGCGAGTAGTCCACGACGTGGATCCCGCGCAGGAAGGACTGCACGGACAGGCCCGAGGAGTGGCAGGCGCAGCCGCCGGTGGGCAGCACGTGGTTGGATCCGGCGCAGTAGTCGCCGAGCGAGACGGGGGCGAACGCGCCGACGAAGATCGCGCCGGCGTTGCGCACCCGGGCGGCGACCGCGCCCGCGTCGGCGGTCTGGATCTCCAGGTGCTCGGCGGCGTAGGCGTCCACCACGGCGAGGCCGTCGTCGACCGAATCCACCAGCACGATCCCCGACTGCCGGCCGGCCAGCGCCTCGGTGACCCGCTCGCGGTGCCGGGTGGCGTCCACCCGCACCTTCAACTCCTCCACGACCGCGTCGGCCAGCGCTTCGGAGTCGGTGACCAGGATCGACGCGGCCAGCGTGTCGTGCTCGGCCTGGCTGATCAGGTCGGCCGCGACGTGCCCGGCGTCGGCGGTGTCGTCGGCGAGCACCGCGATCTCGGTCGGCCCGGCCTCGGCGTCGATCCCGATCCGGCCCTTGAGCAGCCGCTTGGCGGCGGCGACCCAGATGTTGCCGGGACCGGTGACCAGGTTCACCGGCGCGCACGAGCCCGCGCCGTACGCGAACATCGCGATCGCCTGGGCCCCGCCCACGGCGTAGACCTCGTCCACGCCGAGCAGCGCGCACGCGGCCAGGATGGTCGGGTGCGGCAGCCCGCCGAACCCGGCCTGTGGCGGCGAGGCGACCGCCATCGAGGCGACGCCCGCCTCCTGGGCGGGGACCACGTTCATCACCACGGACGACGGGTAGACGGCGTTGCCGCCCGGTACGTAGAGCCCGACCCGCTCGACCGGCACCCACCGCTCGGTGACGGTGCCGCCGGGCACGACCTGCACGGTGACGTCCTGCCGGCGCTGCTCGCGGTGCACCGCGCGGGCCCGGCGGATCGACTCCTCCAGGGCCGCGCGCACCTTGGGCGCGAGCGTGTCCAGGGCCGCGGCGATCGCCTCGGCGGGCACCCGGATGTCGGTCAGTCGCACACCGTCGAAGCGCTCGGTGATCTCGATCAGCGCCTCGACGCCGCGATGCCTGACGTCCTCGCAGAGGGGGCGGACCTTCTCCAGGGCCGCCTCGACGTCGAGTTCGGCTCGGGGCAACACGTCGCGCAGTGCGGCGGGGCTGTCCAGGACAGCCCGCGAGGCGGGACCGCGCAGGTCGATACGGGAGATCACCTGCCCCAGTGTAGAGACGGCGCCGAACCATACGTCCTCGTGTGTCGGACAGTGAGACGCGCGATCATGGGCGGGACGCAGCAGCCTTCCAGTGTCGGGGGACCACGGATGAGCACACCGCCGGGGCATCTGAGCGCGACCGAGATCCGCCTGTGGGAGGCGTATCGGCGCGGCGAGCGGCTGGATCTGGGCACGGGCGTGCCGGCGGACGACGATCCGCGCACGGGCGCGACGTGGGGGCCGGACCGCACGATCCGGGCCCAGGTGCTCGCCCGGCTGCTGCTCCAGCCGCCGGAGGCCGAGCCCGGTCACACCACCGCGCTGCGGCTGAGCGGCGCCCGGGTGGTGGGCGACCTGGAGTTGGGCGGCGCGCGGCTCGACGTCTACGTCTCGGTGATCGGCTGCCGCTTCGAGGGCCCGATCGTGCTGAACGTGGCGAGCACGCGGACGCTGAATCTGCTCGACTGCGTGCTGACCGAGATCCAGGGCCGCAACATGCGCGTGGACGGGGACCTGTCGCTGTGCCGCTGCGAGGTCGCGGGTGGTCTGCGGATCCTGGACACGCGGGTGGACAACGACCTGCGGATCGACGACTGCGTGGTCGGTCCGGACCGGCGCGGGGTGGCGTTGATGGCCAACGGGCTGCACGTGGGCGCGGACTCGTCGATGGACCGCAGCGTCTTCCGCGGGCAGGTGAGCCTGTACGGCGGCCGGTTCGGCGGGCGGGTCACGCTGTACGGGGCGAGTGTCGAGCGCCCCGGGGAGTTGGCGATGGATCTCGGGCGGATCACGGTCGAGCACTCGCTGCACCTGGGTGTGGGCTTCGCCGCGACCGGCTCGATCCGGCTCAACGACGCGCGCCTGGGCGGCGGCCTGGTGCTCAGCCGGGCGGTGATCTGCGCGAATCCCGGCGAGGAGTTGACCATGTGGCGGGTGGTCGCGCAGGGCCTGCACATGGCGCTGGCCCGGCCGCCCCGGGGGCGGATCGTGCTGGCCAACGCGACGTTCGGCACGCTGACCGACGGGCCGGACACCTGGCCCGCGTCCGGCGACCTGGTCCTGGCCGGGACGCGATACACCGCGCTGCGCGCCGAGCGCCCGCTGAGCGTGCGACAGCGGGTGGACTGGGTGGAGCGGGGCACCGCCGAGTACACCCCCCAGCCCTACGACCAGCTCGCCGCCGCCTACCGCGCGGCGGGCGAGGACGAGCAGGCCCGGACCGTGTTGCTGGCCAAGCAGCGCCGGCGGCGCGCCGGGCTGGGGCCGGCGGGCCGGCTCTGGGGCCATGTGCAGGATGTGGCGATCGGCTACGGCTACCGGCCGGCGCGCGCCGTCGGCTGGCTGGTCGCGCTGGTGGCGATCGGCACGGCGGTGTTCGCGGCCGATCCGCCGGCCCCGCTGAAGGCGGACGAGGCGCCGCAATGGAACCCGTTCTGGTACACCCTCGACCTGCTTCTGCCGGTGGTGACGCTCGGTCAGGACAGCGCGTGGAAGCCGACCGGGCCCGGCCAGTGGCTCGCCTACTCGCTGATCCTGCTCGGTTGGATCCTCGCCGGGGCCGCGGCGGCGGGTGCGACGCGGGTGCTCAACCGTGGGTGAGATCAATGATCGACGCGCTCCGGCGGTCAGGGCCTACTCTTGGTCACCGTGACCGACCGGCTTCCGCTCTTCCCGCTCAACTCGGTGCTCTATCCGGGTCTGGTGCTGCCCCTGCACATCTTCGAGGAGCGATACCGCGCGCTGGTCCGGGATCTGGAGGCGCTGCCCCAGGCGGAGCAGCGCTTCGGCGTGGTGGCGCTGCGCACCGGGCGTGAGGTCGGCGACATCCAGGGCGATCCGCTCGCGGTGCTGCACCCGGTGGGCTGCACGGCGGAGATCGCCACGATCAAGACGCACGAGGACGGCCGCTACGACCTGGTGGCCACGGGTGCGACCCGGTTCGAGCTGGTCTCGGTGGACGACTCGGGGCCGTATCTGTACGCCGAGGTCGAATACCTGGCCGATCCGCCCGGCGAGCGGGCCGACGTTCTCGGGCTGGCCGCGACCCGGGCCTTCGCCGAGTATCAGCGCCGGCTGCTCACCGCCCAGCAGCGCACCCCGATGAGCCTGCCGGAGCTGCCCGACGACCCGGTCGTGTTGTCCTACCTGGTGGCCGCCGCGGTGGTGCTCGACCCGCACGACAAGCAGCGGCTCCTGGAGGCGGAGGACGCGACCGCCCGGCTGAGCGCGGAGGTGGAGCTGCTGCGCCGCGAGGCGGCGCTGCTCGACCACCTGCCGTCGTTGCCGGCGATCGAGTTGTTGCGGCAGAACATCGAACCCAACTGACACGGACCGGCCGAGGCGGGCCCGATCGCCTCGGGCCCGACCGACCCGACCGAAGGGCGCGCCGGCATGGCGAAGGGCAGGACCAAGGGCGGACAGGGCACCCCGGCGACGGTGGCGCTGACCCGCGAGGGCGTGGCGTTCACGACGCACGCGTACACCCACGACCCGGACGCGGCCTCGTACGGTGAGGAGGCCGCGACGGTGCTCGGTGTGCCGGCCGCGCGGGTGTTCAAGACGCTGCTCGCGGATGTGGACGGCGCGCTCACCGTGGCGGTGGTCCCGGTGGCGGGCAGGCTCGACCTCAAGGCGCTGGCCGCCGCGGTCGGCGGCAAACGCGCGGCGATGGCCGACCCGGCGGCGGCCGAGCGGGCCACGGGCTACGTGCTCGGCGGGATCAGTCCCCTGGGCCAAAAGCGCCGGCACCCCACCGTGGTGGACGCCTCGGTGCTCACGCTGGAGACGGTGTATGTGTCGGCCGGCCGACGGGGCCTGGAGATCGAACTGGCCCCGGCCGACCTGATCCGGCTCACGGGCGCGGTGACGGCTCCGGTGGGGCGGGTCTAGAGCCTTTGCCTCGCAGGGGTCGGCCGCTTGTACCGCCCCGCACGAGTCGGCCGCGTGTACCGCCCCGCGGGGTCAGCCCTCGTCGGACCCGTGCTTGGTGAGGTCGACCGGGGTGGACACGGTCGAACCCGGGAGCGGGTCGGGCGCGTGGTCGCGGCCCGGGCCCTGGGGCGCCCACGGCCACGATCCCTGGAACGTCTCGCGGCGCTCGGCGGGGGCGAACCCGGCGGACAGGCCGAGGAAGATCACCATCGACGCGATCGGCCACAGCAGCAACACGCCCTTGGCCTTCAGGTCCAGCTCCTGGTCGAAGCGCTTGCCCAGGCCGACCCGACGCACCTCGTCGGCGATCCCGTCCGGCCCGAGCGCCACGCCGACCTTGAAGGCCAGATACGCGCCGGCGATCCCGCCGACGGTCAGCGCCAGCGCGGTCGCCACGCCCTGTCGGCGAAACCGCCAGAACGCGAGCGGCGCGAGCACGATGCCGGCCACCACACCGCACACCGCGAACCAGCCGTCCAGGGCGATCGAGGTCTCGGTCTCGGGCGAGACCTGGAAGACGCCCTCCTTGGTGGCCATCAGCGGCACCCGGGGGGTGATCTGCTCCCAGACCACGCCCACGATCACGCCCACCACCAGGCAGGTCGCGACCACCGCGGCGAACGCGAGCACGTCGGTGCGGTAGCGCCGCCACAACGAGGGGGGCGCGTCGTACCCGGGCGCGAAGCCCACGTGCGCGCCCTCGGGCGACGGGTAGGGGTCGATATCCCCGGCAGACGTCATCTGGTCAGCGTCCCATGTACGGCTCGAGCCCGCGGGACGGCCCCGCGCGGCGATGTGTCCGGTGGTCGAAGGGGCGTCGGCTACGCCCGGGTACTGCGCCGGAAGGCCCAGGTGGCCAGCGAGAGCATCACCACGCCGACCCCCGCGCAAACCGCCAGGTTGCCGGCCGCCACCGCCCAGTTCGGGTCGCCGTAGCTCGCGATGAACGCGTCCACCCCGTAGGAGGACGGCAGCACGTCCCGGGCGAGCACGATCACCTCGGGCATCCGGTCCTCCGGCAGCACGCCCAGCAGCAGCGCCGCCGACATACCCAACTGGCCGAGGAGCGTGGCCAGTTCCGGGCGCGGGGCGAGCAGCCCGAAGACCGCGCCGATGCCCGCGAGGGCCGCGCCGGACAGCGGTACGACCAGCAGCAGCACCCACAGGTTGGCCAGCGGCAGCTGGAACATCAGCGCGCCGATCACCGCGGTGGCCACCGTGCCGGGCAGCGTGAAGGACGCGTACGCGGCGGCGATGCCGAGCACCACGGCGGCCGGGCGCACCGGCAGCGTCAGGTAGTAGTCGAGCGCGTTGGCCGCGCGCAGGTTGCCGAAGTGCTGGGCGAGCAGGTTGAGCGCGACGAAGGCGACCACGAGCACACTGGACCCGGCCACCACCGCCTCGCGGGCGCTGTCGCTGCCGGTGTCCACCACGCCGCGCATCAGGATCATGATGCCCACCGACTGGAACACCGCGACGAACAGCAACGGCACCCGGGAGACCCGCACCCGGGACAACTGCGCGCGGTAGACGGTCAGCAGCCCGGCGCCGAGCGGCGTGCCCGCCGCCGGGGCGATCGGTTCGACCGGACGCGGCGGCGCGGTCTCGATGCTCGCTGCACTCACTGGGGTCGACACCCTCATCCCTTGACCAGTCCCTGGTGGCGGCCGCCGAGCGCGAGGTAGACGTCCTCCAGGCTCGGCGTGGACAGCGTGAAGTCGTCGAGCGCCTCGAACGCGGGCCCGGAGGTGACGCCGGCGAGCAGTTCGCGGGCCATTCCCGGTTCCATCCGGGTGCTCCAGCGTCGGCCGGTGCGCACCGCGCTGCGCGCGAGCATACCGACGGCCGGGTCGTCCATCGGCGGGTCGGCCCGCCAGACCAGGTCGAGCCGGACCTCGTCGCCGACCATGGCCTTCAGCCCCCCGGGGGTGTCGCACGCGATCACCCGGCCCTCGTCGAGCACCGCGACCCGGTCGAGCACGGTCTCCGCCTCGATCACGTTGTGGGTGACCAGGAGCACGGTGGCCCCGCTGTCGGCCCGGCGGCGATCCACCGCGGCCCACACCGCGCGGCGCGCGACCGGGTCCATGCCGGTGGTCGGCTCGTCCAGGACCAGCACGGGCCGATCGCCCACCAGCGCGGTGGCCACGCAGGCCAGTCGGCGCTGGCCGCCGGAGAGCTTCTTCAGCGGGCGGTCCGCGATCGGGCCGAGTTCGAGTTCATCGAGCACCGCGTCGCGCTCGGCCCGGGCCCGGTGGGCGTCGAGCGCGCGCAGCCGGGCGGTGGTCTCGATCGCGAGGGCGACGGTCAACTCGTCCAGCGCGCCGGACTCCTGGCCGAGGTAGGCGACGAGTCGGGCGGCCACGTCGGGGCGGCGCACCAGGTCGTGGCCGAGCAGGTCGATGCTGCCGGAGTCGGGCCGGAGCAGGCCGGTGAGCTGGCGGACCAGGGTGGACTTGCCCGCGCCGTTGGGCCCGAGCAGGCCGAAGATCTCGCCCCGGCGCACGTCCAGGTCGATCGTGTCGTTGGCGGTGACCACGTGCCGATCGCGCCGGCGCCCGGTGCGATAGGTCCGGGTCAGGCCACGCACCGTGAAACACGGGTCGGCGTTCGCGCGCTCGCCGGGAATGGTCACGCTCCGCTCGTCCGTTCCGGGCAGCTTGTACATCCGACCCCGCGCGTCGTCCTGAAGGTGGTGGTGACGGCGTGCGGCCCGCGACGCGCGTCAGGTTGCGCGCGCGGGGTGACACACGACCAGACGACTCTACGCGGTCCGCCCGGCCGGTCCGCCGCCCGCCTCCTCGGCGAGCAACACCCGGGCCCGCCGCCACTGGTCGCGCGGCAGCACCGCCCGCCAGTCGATCGCCGCGAACGCCGCCTCGCGCTCGGGGCCCAACCGTCGGGTCGCCCGGGCGGCGGCCAGGCGCAGCAGCGGAAGCGGCCGGGTCGGCAGGCCCACCCGGGCGGTCTCGCGCTTGAGGTTGGGCCACCACACGGTCGCCGCGTCGGTCAACTCCCCCTCGGCGGCACCCAGTCGGCGAAAGGCGGCGAGCCGCCCGATCGCCCGCGAGATCACCCACTGGACCAGCGCGGCGAGGCCGAACAGCACCAGCAGCGCGATCCCCAGGGGCGGAAACAGGAACAGCGCCGGAAGGCCGAGGACCAGCAGCGGATACTTGATCAGAAAGACGAATTCCAGCCGGCCCAGCACCACCTTGCCCACCAGGTAGCGGATCAGCAGGGCGGTCTGGCGCGCGGTGAGCCGGGTGTCCACGTCCGGGTCGAAGGCGGTCGCGCCGGCCACGGCGGAGCGCTGCTCCGCGGCCCGGGACGCGCTGCGGAACCGCTGTCCGCGCCGCACCGCGCCGAAGCCGGCCCTGCCGATCCTGGTCCATTTGGACATCGCGCGTCCTCCGTGCCGTGCACCACCCGAACTCGCACGTTATCGCCCCCGCGTACCCCCGGGGCGCTTCGCGCGCGCCCCGCGAGGCGATGGGTGACCTCGGCGGGCTCGGGTACCGTACGGGTTTGACCGCAAGCCCCTGGGAGGCCTTCGACGTGGACGTGTGGCACATACTTCGCCCGCTGATCGTGCTCGTCTCGGTGATCGCCTTCACGGGCCTGGTGACCTGGGGAATGGCTCGCCTGGCCCGCGAAGTACAGACCCGCAAACCACTGACCGGACCACTGTGGTCGATGGCGCGGCGTGGCCGCGCCTCGATCGTGGCGACCCTCGGCACCTCGATGTTGTTGCTCGCCGAGCCCGCCGCCGCGCTGCCCGAGCGCAGTCGGGGGATGCTCCGGCACATCCTGGTGCTCTCGGTGATCGCGGCCTGCTCGTGGCTGATCGTGCACGCGGTCACCCTGCTGGTGAACACCTCGTTCGAGCGCTACGCGGCGAACGCGACGGACACCGGCCGGGTACGCCGGATCCAGACCCAGATCGCGCTGATCCGACGCACCGCGGTGGCGATCGTCGGGATCATCACCTTCGCCGCGATGATCATGACCTTCCCGGGCATGAAGACGATCGGAACCAGCCTGCTCGCCTCCGCCGGCCTGCTCGGCGTGGTGGCCGGTCTGGCCGCGCAGAGCGCGCTGGCCAACCTGTTCGCCGGGTTGCAGATCGCGTTCAGCGACATGGTCCGGATCGGCGACTCGGTAGTGGTCAACCAGGAGATGGGCACGATCGAGGAGATCACCCTGACCTACCTGGTGGTCAACACGTGGGACCAGCGCCGGATCGTGATGCCGGTGTCCTACTTCACCTCGCGGCCGTTCGAGAACTGGTCGCGTACCGACACCCGGATGACCGGGACGGTGTTCCTGCACCTGGACCACTCGGCGCCGGTGAGCGAACTGCGCGAGGAACTGCACCGAATCCTCAAGGACACCGGACTGTGGGACGGCCAGGGCTGGAGCCTGTACGTCACCGACACCACGCCGACCACGATCCTGATCCGCGCGGTGGTCACCGCCCGCGACTCCGACGACCTGTGGACGCTGCGCTGCGAGGTCCGCGAGAAGCTGCTCGACTACCTGCGCCGCGAACACCCGTACGCACTGCCCCGCATCGCCACCGCGCCCGCGCCGCTGGGCAACGAGGCGGTGGGCCCGTACAGCGGCAACGGGCGCTTCGCGAAGGCGCGCCCGACCCCGCAGGTGCCCGCGCAGACCGGCCCGCGCAAGTACGTGAGTCTGGCCAAGAAGCCTCAGTCGCTGGCCGCCGCGGCCGCCGCGGCCGAGTCGATCTCGTTGAGGAAGTCCGAGGCGATCGCCCAGGCACGCGCGGCGGCCTCGCGGTCGTAGTCCGGCAGCCCGGGATCGGTGAACAGGTGACCGGCGCCCCGGTAGCGGTGGATCTCCACATCGGCCCCGGCGCGGCGCATGCCCAGATACCAGGTCCCCAGCCAGTCCTCGATCTCGAACGGATCGGGCTCGGCCACGTGCAACTGCACCGGCACCTCCGTCACGGCATCCTCACGCAGGTCGGAGGTGCCGTGAAACATCAAGAGCCCGGCCGCGGTGCGATCGGCGAACACGGCGTTCTGCGCGATCGAGGCCCCCAGCGAAAACCCCGCGTACACAAGCCCCTCCCCCAGGCCCGCAGCCACCTTCACCGCCCGCCGGATCAACTCGTCCGCACCGATCTCATCCTTGATCTCCATGCCTTCCTCGATCGACTCGGTGCGACGCCCGTCATACAAATCAGGCACAACCACCTCATGCCCGAGCCCCCGCAACCACCCGGCCGCGTCCTGAACAGCGGGCCGCAGCCCATAGGCCGAGTGAAACAACACAATGCGGGCCACGAGAACAAATCCTTCCGAAGACCAATCCCCACACAACAAACCCCCAACGGTACCCGCCCACCCGGCACACCCGAGCAGCCGAGCCGAGTCCACCGAGAAACCTCCCCGAGCAACCCCGGCCCATCCGGCACTTGGAACAACTCGCCACAGGCACCCACAAACCACAGCATCGGTCGCCACAAACAACCAAATCCCAGCCCGTCCGACACTTGAGGACAGCCCGCCGCAGGCGCCCGCGGACCGCGGCACCGGTCGCCGAACACAACCAAAACCCAGCCCGTCCGACACTTGAGGACAGCCCGCCGCAGGCGCCCGCGGACCGCGGCACCGGTCGCCGAACACAACCAAAACCCAGCCCGTCCGACACTTGAGGACAACTCGCCGCAGGCGCCCGCGGACCGCGGCACCGGTCGCCGAACACAACCAAAACCCAGCCCGTCCGGCGCTTGAGGACAGCCCGCCACAGGTACCCGCGGACCGCGGCACCGGTCGCCGAACGCAACCACAAACCCAGCCCGTCCGGCGTTTGAGGACGGCCCGGTTCAGAGCCGGCCAAGCTCGGCGAGGAGGCCGCTCCGAGGCGGCCCCGCCTCACCGCACGCTGCGCAGGTCCAGTCGCCGCAGGACGCGGTCGGCCGCCGCCGGGTCCACCCCTCGGCGCCCCCGCGCCGCAATCACCTCGCGTCGCGCCGCCGCCGTCATCTCGGCCTCGATCTCGTGCAGGAGCTTGATCCGACGTGAGCGCTCGACCACCGCGTCGGCCAGTTCCTCGCCCATGCCCTCCGGCTTCAGCTCGGCCAGCAGCGCCTTCTGCCGGGCCCGCAGCCGCTGCACCATCTCGTCCGGGAGATCGCGCTGCTCGTCCAGTTCGCGCAGCCGATGCAGTGCGGCCTTCGTCGCCGCCGCCGCGATCCGGCGCTCCTCGTGGCTATCCGCGTCGTCCGTCTCCGAGACCCCGAGCCGGCGCACCAGCCACGGCAGGCTGACCCCCTGGAGCAGCAGCGTCACCACGATCACGCAGAACGCGATCGCGATCAGCCGTTGCCGCTCGGGGAAGGCCCCACCCGCGTCGGTGGTCAGCGGCAGCGCCAGCGCGAGCGCGATCGTCACCACGCCGCGCATCCCGGCCCACCACACCACCACGGTCTCGCGCGGATCCGGGGTCTGGGTCTCGCCGGTGGTCGGCAGCCGTGCGTGCAGCCGCCGGGCCAGCGCCGCAACCGGGAACAGCCACAGGCCCCGCACCACGATCAGGGTCAACACCACCGCACCGGCCTCCAGGAACAGCCGGCCCCGATCGCCCCGCAGGTCGTGGAAGATCTCCCACATCTCCAGGCCGATCACCCCGAACGCGACACCGGTCACGACCAGGTCGACGACCTCCCAGAACGAGCGCCCGGTGAGCCGGCCGACCACGTTGTCCGCGTCCTCGGCGACCGAGCCGAGGTAGAACGCGGTGGTCAACACCGCGAGCACGCCGGAGCCGTGCAGTTCGTCGGCCACCACGTAGGCCAGGAACGGCACCAGGAGCGTGAGCAGCGTCTGCAGCGTGGGCTCGTCCAGCCGGCCGAGCAACAACCGCCCGGCCAGCCCGACCGCGAAGCCGATCCCGACGCCGACCACCGCGGACAACGCCAACATGCCCGCCGCCTCGACGGGCGAGAACGTACCGCCGACCACCGCCGCGACCGCGACCTGGTAGAGCACGAGCGAGGTGACGTCGTTGAACAGCCCCTCACCCTCCAGGATCGCCACCAGCCGCCGCGGCAGCCGCAGACTCCCGGCCACCGCCGTCGCCGCCACCGGATCCGGCGGCGCCACCAGCGCGCCCAGCGCGACCGCGCCCGCGAGCGGCAGCCCGGGGATCATCGCGTCCGCCACGGCCGCCACCGCCGCCGTGGTGACCAGCACGAGCGCGACCGCGAGCAGCGTGATCGGCCTGGCATTCGCCGCGAACTCGCGCCAACTCGACCGCTGCGCCGCCGCGTACAACAGCGGCGGCAACAGCAGCGGCAGCAGCAGGTCGGGGTCGATCCGCAGGTTGGGCACGAACGGCAGCCACCCGAGCAGCACGCCGTACAGCGTCAGCAACACCGGAAACGGCAGCCGCAATCGGCCCGCGAGCGGCACCACCACGACCGTGCCGAACATCAACAGGAACAGCAGCGTGAGCTGACCCACTCCACCCCCAGACCGATCGAGCGCGATTCGATCTTGGAGGCTTCCCCGAATCCCCGCCGAATCACCGACCGGCGGGCAATTGCCTCACCTGTCGGTGACCCGCTCCAGGGTCGCGGTCAGGTCGGCGGGGTAGCCGCTCTCGTACTGCACCCACGTGCCGTCGCCGGGGTGCTCGAAGGCCAGGCTCACCGCGTGCAGCCACTGCCGCTCCAGGCCCAGCCGCTTGGACAGCGTCGGGTCCGCGCCGTAGGTCAGGTCGCCCACGCACGGGTGCCGCAGCGCCGCCATGTGCACCCGGATCTGGTGGGTGCGCCCGGTCTCCAGCTTGATCGACAGCAGACTCGCGGCGCGAAACGCCTCGATCGTGTCGTAGTGCGTGACGCTGGGCTTGCCGCCCGTCACCACGGCCCACTTGTAGTCGTGCGTGGGGTGCCGGTCGATCGGCGCGTCGATGGTGCCGGTGTGCGGGTCCGGGTGGCCCTGGACCAGCGCGTGGTAGCGCTTGTCCACCGTGCGGTCGCGGAACTGCTGCTTGAGCAGCGTGTAGGCGCGCTCCGACTTGGCCACCACCATCAGCCCCGAGGTGCCCACGTCCAGGCGGTGCACCACGCCCTGGCGCTCGGCCGCGCCGGAGGTGGAGATCCGGTAGCCGGCCGCCGCGAGGCCGCCGACCACGGTCGTCCCGGTCCAGCCGGGGCTGGGGTGCGCGGCGACGCCGATCGGCTTGTCGATCACCACGATGTGCTCGTCGTCGTGCACGATCCGCATGCCGGGCACGGGTTCGGCGACGAGCTGCACCGGCCGGGGCACGCCCGGCATCTCGACCTCGATCCAGGCTCCGCCGACCACCCGGTCGGACTTGCCCGCCGCCCGGCCGTCGAGCTGCACCTTCCCGGCGGCGGCCAGCTCGGCCGCCTTGGTGCGCGAGAAGCCGAACATCCGCGAGAGCGCGGCATCGACCCGCTCGCCTTCGAGGCCGTCGGGAACGGGAAGCGTGCGGATTTCGGGGGAGCCGGGATTGACAGTCACGAGATACGAGTATGCCCGGCATCCGGACCGGACTCGACGGCGTGGTCGCCGTCCCGGTCCCCGGCGGCCCGCTCGGCGGTCCCGGAGGACGCCGCCGCGGGCGCCCGAGTGGCCCCGGCAGGCGCGTCGACGACCCCGTTCCCGGCCTCCGCGCCGTCCGTGCGCTCGTCCTCGTCCGCCCGCTCGTCCTCGTCCGCCGGCGTCGCCTCGTCCGCGCCCTCGTCCCCGCCCTCGTCGTCACCCTCCCGCGTACCGTCGGGCTGCAGGCCCAGGAACGACAGCAGCACGATCAGGCAGCCACCCACCACGATCGCCGAGTCGGCCAGATTGAAGATCGCGAAGTGCTTGGGCGCGATGAAGTCCACCACGTGGCCCTCGAACACGCTGGGCGAGCGGAAGATCCGGTCGGTGAGGTTGCCGAGCGCACCGCCGAGCAGCAGGCCCAGGGCGATCGCCCAGGGCAGGCTGTTCAGCTTGCGGGCCAGCCGCAGGATCACCACGATCACCGCGCTGGCGATCACCGTGAGCACGATGGTCAGCCCCTGGCCCATGCCGAACGCCGCGCCCGCGTTGCGGGTGGCCCGGAACTGGAGCCAGTCGCCGAGGATGTCGATCGGGGCGTGGTACTCGAGCTTCTTCACCACGATCAGCTTGCTGATCAGGTCCAGGGCGTAGGCGACGGCCGCGACCCCGAGCAGGACCAGGATGTAGCGACGGGTACGCGAACCGGCGGGCACGGTCGGCTCGTCGCCGTCCGCCCCGCCCCCGGTCGCCCCGGTGTCCGGCTCCCCCGCGGGGGCCTGCGACTCCGCGTCTTCCCGTCGTTCCGCTCCGGTGCCGATGGCTTGCTCCAGTCCTCGGACGCGCCGCCGGCGGCCGCGGCGGCTACCGGCGCTCTTCGCGCTGCTTGCAGGTCACACACAGGGTCGCACGCGGGAACGCCTGCAGGCGCGCCTTGCCGATGGCCGAACCACACGACTCGCAGGCCCCGTATGTCCCGTCGGCCAGGCGCCGCAGCGCCTTCTCCGACTGGAGCAGCATGCCACGCGCGTTGTTGGTCAGGGACATCTCGTGCTCGCGCTCGAAGTTCTTGGTCCCGGTGTCCGCCTGATCGTCGCCCGCGCCCTCCCCCGAATCGCGCAGCAGATCGGCGATGCCGTTCTCCGACACGGCGATCTCGGCGCGCAGCTCGTGCGCGGTCTCGATCAGACCCTCGCGCACCTCGCGCAGCTCCGCGTCGTTCCAGGGGTCCTCCCCCGGCCGCACGATGTACATCGTCGGCTCATGGAACCCGCTCGGCGGTGTCGGGAGCGTCGCGGTCGAGGTGGTCACGTGTGCAGGTGCCTTCACGGTGCGTCCCGTTCCTCCCCGTACCGAGGCTCGCGGCGCGGCCGTCGTGGTCGCACGACGCGTCCGCCCGCCACTCGCCTTCTCTGTATCCGTCATGTTCACGGCCCCCTTGTTTCGCTTAGGGATGGGTCGCCCCGGACAACCGGACGCGCCGTCCCGTCACTGAGTGCGCCGGGGCGGCGACGTAAATCGGTTGTGCCCAGACGCAACCACGCTTATCCCTCTTCTACGTGTCCCGTTCGTTACCGGTTCCCGAGCGGATCGTTATGCGCCCGGGGCGGGTGAACTCGGAGGCGCGAGGGTCCGCGCGGGTCGTACAATCCGCAGAGCGAGACGGTGTCGATGGGGACGAGTAGCGTCGCACGCAGCCGCCAGCGACCCGGGGACGGTGTGAGCCCGGGGGTGTGCGCGAGGTGAAGATCACCCCGGAGCTGTCGGAGGAAAGGTCGGTCCGGTTGCGGAGCGGCCCGTAGAACCGACCCTCGCGCAGACGAGAGGGTTGTGCCCGCCCGGGCACGGTAGGCGGATCGGGCGGCGCGCGGCCAAGAAGGGTGGTACCGCGGGATCGGCCGACGGCCGTCTCGTCCCTTCGGTAGGCACGCATCACAGCCCGCGGAAGGAAGCCACATGTACCGCCCGGTACCGGCGCAGGTCGACCTGCCCGCCATGGAGCACGAGGTCCTCGCGTTCTGGCGGGACAACGACATCTTCGAGCGCTCCCTCGCGCAGAACGCCGACGGTCCCCGCTGGGTCTTCTACGAGGGGCCGCCGACGGCCAACGGCATGCCGGGGGCGCACCACATCGAGGCGCGCGTGTTCAAGGACGTGTTCCCGCGCTACCGCACGATGCGCGGCTACAACGTGCCGCGCAAGGCCGGGTGGGACTGCCACGGCCTGCCCGTCGAGCTGGCCGTGGAGAAGCAGTTGGGCTTCTCCGGCAAGCCGGACATCGAGCGCTACGGGATCGCCGAGTTCAACGCGAAGTGCCGCGAGTCGGTGATGACGCACGTGGGCGCGTTCGAGGAACTGACCACCCGGATGGGCTACTGGGTCGACATGTCCAAGGCGTACCGGACGATGGACCCGGAGTACGTCGAGTCGGTCTGGTGGTCGCTCAAGCAGATCTTCGACAAGGGCCTGCTGACCCAGGACTACCGGGTCGCGCCGTGGTGTCCGCGCTGCGGCACCGGGTTGTCCGACCACGAGCTGGCGCAGGGCTACGAGACGGTCGTCGACCCCTCGGTCTATGTGCGCTTCCCGCTCACCTCCGGGCCGCTGGCCGGGCAGGCGGCGCTGCTCGTGTGGACGACCACGCCGTGGACGCTGGTGTCCAACACCGCCGCCGCGGTGCACCCCGACGTGACGTACGTGGTGGCCACCGACGGCGACGAACGCCTCGTGGTCGCCGAGCCGCTCCTGGCGAAGGCGCTCGGCGAGGGCTGGGCGGCCACCGGCGAGCGCTTCACCGGCCGGGAGATGGAACGCTGGGCCTACCGGCGCCCGTTCGACCTGCTGCCGCTGGAGGACGCGAACTTCGTGGTGCTCGCGGAGTACGTCACCACCGAGGACGGCTCCGGTGTCGTGCACCAGGCGCCCGCGTTCGGCGCGGACGACCTGGAGACCTGCCGCGCGTACGGCCTGCCGGTGGTCAACCCGGTGCGCCCCGACGGCACCTTCGAGGCCGAGCTGCCGCTGGTCGGCGGACAGTTCTTCAAGAAGGCCGACGAGGCCCTGGTGGCCGATCTGCGGGCCCGGGGGCTGCTGTTCCGGCACCTGGAGTACGAGCACAGCTACCCGCACTGCTGGCGCTGCCACACCGCGCTGCTCTACTACGCGCAGCCGTCCTGGTACGTGCGCACCACCGCGGTCAAGGACGCGCTGCTTCGCGAGAACGAGCGGACCAACTGGCACCCGGACACGGTCAAGTGGGGCCGCTACGGCGACTGGTTGAACAACAACATCGACTGGGCGCTCTCGCGCAACCGCTTCTGGGGCACCCCGCTGCCCATCTGGCGGTGCGAGGAGGGTCACCTGACCTGCGCCGGCTCGCTGGCCGAACTCTCCGAGCTGACCGGGCGCGACCTGTCGGGCCTGGACCCGCACCGGCCGTACATCGACGAGGTCGTCTTCGGCTGCCCGGCCAAGGCCGCCGACGGCACCGCGTGCGGCGAGCGGGCGACCCGGGTGCCCGAGGTGATCGACGCCTGGTACGACTCGGGGTCGATGCCGTTCGCCCAGTTCGGCTACCCGTACCGCAACCGCGAGTTGTTCGAGCAGTCCTACCCGGCGCAGTTCATCTCCGAGGCGATCGACCAGACCCGCGGCTGGTTCTACACGCTGATGGCGGTCGGCACGCTGGTGTTCGACAGGTCGTCCTACGAGAACGTGGTCTGCCTGGGGCACATCCTGGCCGAGGACGGCCGCAAGATGTCCAAGCACCTGGGCAACATCCTGGAGCCGATCCCGCTGATGGACCGGCACGGCGCCGACGCGGTGCGCTGGTTCATGGCCGCGGGCGGCTCGCCGTGGTCGGCCCGCCGGGTCGGGCACGGCACCATCCAGGAGGTGGTCCGCAAGACACTGCTGACCTACTGGAACACGGTCAGCTTCCAGGCCCTGTACGCGCGCACCGGCGGCTGGACGCCGAGCGCGAGCGACCCGGCCCCGGCCGACCGCCCGCTGCTCGACCGGTGGCTGCTGTCCGAGCTGAACATCCTCGTGGGCGACGTGGACGCGGCCCTGGAGGCCTACGACACGCAGCGCGCGGGCAAGGCGCTCACCGCGTTCGTGGACGACCTGTCGAACTGGTACGTGCGCCGGTCCCGGCGGCGGTTCTGGAACGCGGACCCGGCCGCGCTGGCCACGCTGCACGAGGCGTTGGTCACGGTGACCAAGCTGATGGCGCCGCTGGTGCCGTTCATCACCGAGCGGGTCTGGCAGGACCTGGTGCGTCCGGTCACCGCCGACGCCCCCGAGTCGGTGCACATGGCGACCTGGCCGAGCACGGACGCGACCCTCGTACAGCCCGAACTGGGGCGGCGGATGGCGCTGGTGCGGCGCCTGGTCGAGTTGGGCCGGGCCACCCGGGCGGACTCCGGCGTCAAGACCCGGCAGCCGCTGGGCCGGGCGCTGATCGGCGCGAGCGGCTGGGACGAGTTGTCCGACGAACTGCGCGCGCAGATCGCCGAGGAGCTGAACGTGGTCTCGGTGGCGGCGCTGTCCGAGGCGGGCGGCGACCTGGTCGAGTACAGCGCGAAGGGCAACTTCCGGGCCCTGGGCAAGCGGTTCGCCAAGCGCACCCCGGTGGTGGCCGGCGCCATCGCGGCGGCCGACGCGGCGGCCCTGGCGGCGGCGCTGCGTACCTCGGGCACCGCGGTGGTCGAGGTCGAGGGCGAGCCGGTGGAGGTGGTGGCCGAGGAGGTCATC
The DNA here is from genome assembly GCF_042793325.1 of Embleya sp. NPDC056575. NCBI lineage: Bacteria > Bacillati > Actinomycetota > Actinomycetes > Kitasatosporales > Streptomycetaceae > Embleya > Embleya sp. NPDC056575. The sequence goes on along the minus strand of NZ_JBHTVA010000012.1, from coordinate 371 downwards.
GTCACCGAAACCCCGCGCGAGGGCTGGACGGTGGCCGGCCAGGACGGCGCGACCGTGGCGCTCGACCTGACCATCACCCCCGAGCTGCGGCTCGCGGGCCTGGCCCGGGACGTGGTCCGGCTGATCCAGGAGGCGCGCAAGAACAGCGGCCTGGAGGTGTCCGACCGGATCGTGGTGTGGTGGGCCGCGGACGAGTCGGAGGAGACCACGTCGGCGCTGCTCGCGCACGGCGGCCAGGTCGCCGAGGAGGTGCTGGCGACGCAGTTCGCCCAGGGCTCCCCGGAGGACGAGGAGTTGTTCGAGCACGGCGACCCCGCGCTCGGTCTGCGGTTCTGGCTGCGCAAGGTCTGACCGGCCGGGCGGGGCGACCC